>JAPKYU010000223.1 GCA_026394175.1 Acidobacteriota bacterium
ACGAGTTTCGGCAGGGCGAGGTGCGGGTCCCGGAAGCAGTAGGCAGTAGGCAGTAGGCAGCAAGCAGTAGGCAGTAAGCAGTCGCAGCGGATTGAGGTCCGGTCGCTGCCTACTGCTTCCCGCCTCCCGCCTCCTGCTTCATTCCAGGCCGGCCATTTGCCACTTGCGTATGGTGTCCTTGATCAGCGCCGCCACCTTGGCGTTGACCCGCCGGAAGTATTCATCCGCCTGTTTCTGGTCGAAGTCCTTGGGATAGCCCTCGCCCTCTTTGTACAGCATGATGGTGGAAGGGAAGGGCACAGCCGACCAGGCGCCCGGCACCGGCAGAGGCGTCGCCAGTTCGCGGGAATACAGCTCGCGGTGCACCAGCTTGGGATTGATGGCCTGGATGTAAGCCGTCTCGTTGTTTCCGGCGTGGCCGCCATCCTCGCCGAATACGGCCTTGGTGATGTCGCCGGCATAGGTCCACCAATTGACCACCAGGGTGTTCACGCCGCGGGGAAGCGCCACGTCCTGGGCCACGGCCTGCAGCACGGCCGTTTGTCCCCCGCCGTGGCCGTTCAGCACGATGATGTTGCGGAAGCCGGTCTTGGCCAAGCCCTCCATGACGGCGCGCAGGTATGGCTTGTACGCTTCTTCGGGAATGGTGATGCCGCCCGGGTAAGGGGTCAGGCTGCCTGTCATGCCGTAGGGAACGTGCGGAGCGATCAGCGCATTGCAGTCGGCGGCGATGGCGCGCGCCATGGCGATCGGCGCGCTGTTGTCGGCGCCATTGTTGATCACGCCGTGGGCCTCGACGGTGCCGGTGGTCAGCAGAACGGTCTTGATCTGGCCCGGCACCAGCTTGCGGAACTCCATCCAGTTCAGGTCGTCCAACTGGCGGCTGGACTGCGCGCCGGCAGTCGCCGCCGCCATTGCCAGCAGCAGGAATGCTCTCTTCATAGCCCGCATAGATTAGCAGGGATCGGGCGTCAGGTGGCAGTTTCAGGCAGGTCCTCGAAGGATTTTAAACGACCGCGCCGCCCGCTCTCAAAACTGGCATCGATGAGTTCCCAGAGCCGATTGTTTTGAGAGAGCAGGAGCGATTCCAGGTCCGTATCTTCATCAACCGGGAGCAGAACCGCCCGGGTGCGACCGTCTTTGGTGATCAAGACAGGGCCGCTTTGTGGCAGTCTTTCCACGATTCGGCAGAGATTGTTTTTCACCTCGCACAGGTTCCTGGTCTTCACAAAATCAGACCCTCTACAACAATTGTGCTACAGCTACCCAATGACAGGCTGCGTTTCACGCTTCCACTTTTTTCTGGGCGGCGTTCCAGCGGAGGCGGCGACCCTGCTTTAGCGACAGGTTGGCCATCTGCACCACCAGCGCTGCCTGGAAACCAAGCGCCATGGGCGCGGTGGGCGTCTTGCGGGTGCGCAGGCACTCGATGAAATTCTCCACGTGCAGGTCGGTGGCCTTGCCGAAGCCGCCGACCGAGGCCCTGGTGATCGAGGGCGTCTCCTCGGCACCCTGCGGAAACACCTTGAACTCTTCGCGGCTGATGTCCATGCGCGCCTTGTCGCCGTCCAGCGAGCTGAGCTGGTCGTTGCGCGTTTTGTATCTCATGGCGGCGTAATTGATCATGAACACGCCGATGAAATCCTCCGGATACTCGGCGGTGACGACCACCGATTCCGGCATATCGACGCGCGGCTTGTGGACCTTGCCCGCCGAGGCGTTGACCGCGGCCGGGTAGCCGGCGCCCATCAGCATGTGGATGCCGTCGTAGACGTGGGCGCCCTGGTCGGCGACGATGCCGCCGGCGTAATCGGAGAAATAGCGCCAGTGGCGGAAGCGCAGGGGGTCAAGGGGGACGCGCCGCGCGGGCCCCTGCCACTGCTCCCAATCCAGGCGCCCCTCGAGCTTCGCTTCCCCGGACCCGCCCAGGTAGTTGTTGAGCCACCAGGAGCGGACCATGCGGACGGCGCCGAGCGTGCCCGCCGCCACCACCTTGCGCCCCTCGATGTACAGGTCGTAGCTGCGGCGCTGCATGCCCACCTGCACGATGTTCTTGGAGCGTTTCTCGGCTTCCACCAGTTCGACGCCCTGCTCGGGCGTCTGGCAGAGCGGCTTCTCGATGTAGACGTCCTTGCCGGCGGCCAGGGCGTCGAGCACCATGCGATGGTGCCAGTGCTCGGGCGTGGCGATCAGCACCGCGTGGATGGTTTTATCATCGAGAAGCTGTTTGTAATTGCGGTATTCCTTCGGCTGGGTGCCCGGGACCTTCTTCGCCGTATCGAGGCCGCGCTCGAGGTTGGGCTCGTAAACGTCGCAGATCGCGCCGACACGCACCGCCGGGTTCTTCTGGAAGATGGTCATGACCAGGGTGCCGCGGCCGCCGCTGCCGATCACGCCGAGCACGACCTGGTCCGAAGGCGCCGCCTGCGCCGCGTAGGAGACAAGGCCGCCGCCGGCCGCCGCCAGAAAATTCCGCCTGTGTATGGGCATGGTCGCTCCTGAGCCGATCTGAATGGCGCCAGCCAGCATAGCACCAGCTCACCACAAAGGCACAGAGGAGAAGCCATTCGACAGATGGCTGAAGCCGGTTTCGAGAAGGCTTTTGAGACGGCCCGACACAGCGGACGCGGTTTCCCCAGGCGTAAACGCCTGTGCTGTCATAGCGTTGGGATTGGGCACTCGGCGGGGGATCCTGTTACGGACGACCGCCTCGGCGCCATGGAGACCATGGCCCGGCGGCCCATTCTCGCTACCGCGTTATGTCGCGAGGTAATGGGAGCCCGCGATCCTTTTTACGCCTGTTCCGGGGCGCCGGGCGAGATATCTTCGGGCGGGGAAGCCTCGATGGCAACCTGCTCAGCGTCGGGATCCTGTGGGAACGCCTTCCGCTGAGCCCGCCGCTCGGCTTTCGCGCGCTGCTTGTCTTTTCTTGCCATCTCTTTCCGACGCTTCTCGAAGGTGGTCCGTCCACGTGAGGCCATAACGTCCCCCGAAAACCGAAGTGAGGGGACGCGACGCGTATCGCGCCCCCGAACCATGCGCGGCTGCTACCAGCGCGGCTCGCGCCGTTGGCGCACGGAGCCGCGGTCATCGTCGCGCGAGAACCCGCCCCGGCCACCACCACGGCGGGCCCCCCCCCCGGATTGCGTCTTGGGACGTGCTTCGTTCACGTTGAGCGCCCGGCCATTCATATCTTTTCCGTTGAGAGCCGCGATGGCCTTTTCGGCCGCTTCGTCCTCGGTCATCTCCACGAAGGCGAATCCCCGGGAGCGCCCGGTGTCGCGGTCGGTGGCGATGTGGATCTCGCCGATGTTGCCGAACGGCTCGAATAACGTCCGCAGATCGCTCTCCGTTGTCTGGAAGTTCATATTGCCAACAAACAGCTTCTTCATTCTCTTTCCTCTCTGGTAGGTTGCATCAATGGGCGCCCGGCTCGCTTCGTCCGGGTGAACCCGCTCTGGCATCTCGCGGAGTCGAATGCGGCAGGAACCAAACCATCGTGCAGAATGCATCCGAGCGAACTCGACTTCTCAGAACACCAGGTACAGTGTACCACGCCGCGTGACGCAAGCGGGGTGGATTGCGAAGCCGGGGGTAATTTTCTTGCCCAGCCGGGAGGCCTTCTTTCCCGCCGGTCCGGCCGTCAAGGGCGAGCCGCGCCGGCGAAACTCAGGCTGTTTCGCCCAACCAGGAGTATGATGGAACAATGCTCGAGTACACCGGCTTCACAGCTCTTGCGCTCGGCCGAGAATACGTTTTCGCCCTGCACGGCGCCGACGCTCCCGCGCGGTCCTTTACCATCATGATCGCCGCGGCGGCCTTCGGACCGGGCCGCCTGAAGTATCAGGAAGGACCGGACCTCTGCTACGGCAAGCTGCAGGCCGCGCTCGCGGCGGAAGACCTGGATGGGCCGGTGCGTCCCAGACAGCAGGTTACCGAATCGGACATTATGGCGTACAGGGCTTCGGGCCGCGCCAAGGCGCGCAAACCCACCGAAGAACAGCGGCTGGAGGCTAAACAACGCGCCAAGGTCCACCGTTCTTCATCCTTCGTTTGAGCGACATCAGGGCCGCCGCCCGCGGCGCGGCAGACCCCTGGTCATGGGCGGGCCGCACGTCACCGGCATTCCCGGCGAACCCCTCGGCCGGGACGGATTCACCACCAAGGCACCAAGACACCAAGCCCGCCGTCCCGGTGGTTCACCGTGTGGGGAAGATATAATAGCGCGGGGAAGAGATGAAATCGCTTGTTTTGACCGAATATAAGCGGCTGGAACCGGCGGACATGCCAGTTCCCGAGATCGGCCCGGACGACGTCCTGGTGCGGGTGAAAGCCTGCGGCATCTGCGGCAGCGACGTGCACGGCTTCGACGGCTCGACCGGGCGGCGCATTCCGCCCATCGTGATGGGGCACGAGGCGGCGGGCGTGGTGGCCCGCGCCGGCGCCAACGCCGGCGACCTCCGCGAGGGCCATCGCGTCACGTTCGATTCCACCGTGTACTGCGGGGCGTGTTTCTATTGCGCCCGCGGGCTGGTGAACCTTTGTGACCGGCGGCAGGTGCTTGGCGTGTCGTGCGGCGACTACCGCCGTCACGGCGCATTCGCCGAATACGTGGCGGTTCCCAGGCGCATCGTCTATCGGCTGCCCGATGCCCTCTCGTTCGAGCAGGCGGCCATGATCGAGGCGGTCTCGGTGGCGGTGCACGCGGTCAACCTGACTCCGGTCACGCTGGACGACACGGGCGTGGTGGTGGGAAGCGGCATGATCGGCCTGCTGGCGATTCAGGCCCTGCGGCTGGCCGGCTGCGGCCGCGTGGTTGCCGTCGATGTCGATTCCGGCCGGCTGGAGCTGGCGCGGCAGGTGGGCGCCGACGCCCAACTGAACCCGCAGGCCTGCGACGTGCCCGCCGAAGTGGCGAAGCTGACGGAGGGCCGCGGCGCCGACATCGCCCTCGAGGCGGTGGGCGCCACCGAGCCCGTGAAAACCGCGCTGGCCTGCCTGCGCAAGGGCGGAACACTGACGCTGGTCGGGAACGTTTCGCCCGCCGTCGAGCTGCCCCTGCAGGCGGTGGTAACCCGCCAGATTACGCTGCGCGGCTCCTGCGCCTCGGCCGGCGAGTATCCGGCCTGCATCGATCTGGTGGCGCGCGGCGCGATCCGGGTCGATCCCCTGATCAGCGCCATAGCCCCGCTGGAGGACGGGCCGCAGTGGTTCGCGCGCCTGTACGCCTGCGAAGCGGGTTTGATGAAGGTCATTTTGCAGCCCTAGCCGCAGATTTCGCAGATTACACAGATGCGAATCTGTGCAATCTGCGAAATCTGCGGCTCGGTCTTCCCTGGGGATAATCATGAATAATCTTCTGTTTGATTTGACCGGCAAGGTGGCAATCGTGACCGGCGCCAGCCGGGGCCTGGGGCAGTACTTTGCCCGCGCGCTGGCGCGGGCCGGCGCCGACCTGGTCATCACCAGCAGAACGCTGGAGTCACTGGCGGAGTTCCAGAAGGAAATCGAGGCGCTGGGGCGGCGGGCGTTGCCGCTGCAGCTCGACGTCCGCGACTACGACGGCATCCAGCGCATGGCCGAGGCCGCGCACCGGCACTTCGGCAGTATCGACATCCTGGTGAACAACGCCGGCTGCAACGTCCGCAAGCCGGCCGTGGACGTGACCTGGGACGACTGGAACCTGGTGCTCGACACCAACCTGCGCGGCACGTTTTTCGTGGCCCAGGCCGTGGCCAAGCTGATGATCCCCCGCCGCTACGGACGGATCGTCAATATCGGATCGGTCACCAGCGTCTTCGGCTACGCGGGCATTTCGCCCTATTGCGCCAGCCGCGGCGGCGTCAAGCAACTCACCATGAGCCTGGCGGACGATTGGGGCCGCTACGGTATCACCGTCAACTGCCTGGCGCCCGGCTGGTTCAAGACCCGCCAGAACCAGGTGCTTTACGAGAACCAGGAATGGCTGGAGTACATCTGCGACCGCATCCCGCTGCGCCGCCCCGGGCAGCCCGATGACCTGGACGGCGCCGTCGTTTTCCTGGCCTCCGACGCCAGCCGGTACATCACCGGCCAGACGCTGCTGGTGGACGGCGGCATCTCCACCGGCTCAACCAGGGCCACAGTTAAGAGTTAAGAGTTATGAATTGTCCCGGTTGCCTGTCTGCGGCAATTCATAATCCATAACTCATAATTTCTGGGGGCCGGTCGAAAGCAGCTCGACGGCGCGCTGCACCTGGGGATCGGCGCCCGCGGCCACCTCGTCGCCGGCCGCCACGCCGAAGGTCAGGTTGAAGATCTCGGTCTTCAGCCGCGTGCGGATGAAGTTCCGGTTGTCGGACCACAGCTTTTCGTTCACCGGGATCTGCTGGTCGTTGAGGAAGGCGCGGAAATCATCGACCAATTGCGGCGTGACCTCGAAGTCTCGCGGGATCGGCCGCCCACCGGCCCGCAGCCTGCGGGCGAACTCCAGGAACTCGGTCCGGTTCTCGAGAAAGGCCTGGAATTCGTTGTATCCGGCCGGAGGCACCTCGGCGTCGGGCCGGATTCCGCCCTGAGCGGTCCGCGTGCGCTCGATGAAGCGGCCCGAGGGCGTGAGGTAGCGGGCGGTGGCCAGCGCCAGTCCGGTTCCCGCGCTCAGCGGGTATACGGTCTGGACGGTGCCTTTGCCGAAGGTGGTCTCGCCGACCAGTCGGGCGCGGTGGTGGTCCTTCAACGCGCCGGCGAGGATCTCGGCGGCGCTGGCCGTGCGGCCGCCGACCAGCAAAACCAGCGGCAGTTTCTGGCCCACCGCATCCGCCTTTTCCACCGTGAATTGCTTCGCTTCGGACTTGCGACCCTGCGCGGTCAGCAGGGTGGCCCCCTGCGGCAGGAAGAGGCTTGCCGTTTCCACGGCCGACCCCAGCACCCCGCCGTGGTTCTCGCGCAGGTCCAGAACCAGCGCCCGCAGTCGCGGGCCCCAGTTCTCGATGGCTTTCTTCAGCTCCCCGGCGGTGTCGTTCTCGAAGCTGCTGATGCGCAGGTAGCCGATCCCCGGGCGCAGGAAGAAGGCGCGGTCCACCGAGCTTTCCGCCAACTGGGTGGGAGTCGCGGTAATGCTTTCCACGCGGCTGCCGTTGGCATGGAGCACCAACATCTGCACGCGCTGGGAGCGGGCGGCGCTCAGCACCTCCACAATTTCCTCCAGGCCCAGCCAGGCGATGCGCGTGCCATTGACCTCCAGGATTTCATCGCCCGGTTGAACGCCGGCGCGCGCGGCCGGCGACCCGGTAAACGCTTCCAACACCACGACCCGCCCGGGCATCACCGTGACGATGGTGCCGAAGCCCTCGCTTTTCGCTTCCTGGTGTTGCTGCAGGGTGCGGAATTGCTCGGCATCGAAAAACACCGAATAGGGGTCCAGGCGGCGGAGCATGCCCGGGATTGCGCCCTGGTAGATCTGCTTCTCCGAAATCACCGGGTCGGCGTACTCTTCCTCGATGACGCTGTAGACCTTGGTGAAGCGCCTCAGGGACTCTTCAATCGGATCCTCGGGGGCCGCTTGAGGGGCCGCTTGGGGAAGAAGCAGGAGCAGAAAAACTGTCAAGTTGCGGATTGCGGATTGCGGATTGCGGATGGCACCCCAGAAAACAAGCACACGTTTATTCTACCGCACGAGTCCGCGAAGCGCGGCAGGCCGCTCGAAATCCGCAATCCGAAATTACTTTGGTTCTTCGCCGGAATGATGGCCGTGCCCGCCGCTCTCGCCGGGCAGCGAATCCACATCGCAGCCGGGGCTGGCGATCTCGAATGGCGTCTGGCCTTTGGGGAAACCGCGGAAAGGCACTTGCAGTCTCAGCACGTTGAAGCTGGCCTGGTCTTCACACGAACCTTTGGTGTCGTCTGGATCGCTGGGGGGCGGAATGGGCGGCTGCCGGTCCTGCATGATACCCTCCAAAATCAGGTGTCAGGTGCCACGCTGCGACTGGCACCTGGCACCTGGTCTTCACACTCCCACGCTGGAGATTTCCACGCGCGTCCGGAGGCCGGAAATCACGACGATACCCGTCTCGCTGATAAAATAACGGCGGCGATCCTCGTCGGGATCGTAGCCGATGACGGTTCCGGCCGGCACGCGGACGTTCTTGTCCAGGATAGCGCGGTTGATGCGCGCGCCGCGCCCCACGTCGCATCCATCCAGGACGATGGAGTCCTCGACGCGGGCGTGGCTATGGATGAACACGTTGCGGCCCAAAACCGAGCGTTGCACGACGCCGCCGCTCAGGATGCAGCCTTCGGCGACCAGCGAGTTGTGTGCCTGTCCGCGCCGCCCCTCCTCGTCGAAGGCGAACTTCGCCGGTGGATCGTTGTAATTGGCCGTATGCAGCGGCCACTGGCGGTTGTACAGGTTCAGCGAGGGCGCAATGGCGCGCAAATCCATGTTCGTTTCCCAGTAGGCCTCGATGGTCCCCACGTCCCGCCAGTACCCGCGGTTCTCGACGGGCTCGCCGGGAATCTCGTTGCGCTCGAAATCGTAGGCGTACACCGGGTAGCGGTGCAGCATGGAGGGCAGGATGTCGCGGCCGAAATCGTGCTGGCTGTCGGGCCGTTGCGCGTCCTCGTACAACTCGCGCAGCAGCGCCCGCCGGCCGAAGATGTAGTTCCCCATGGAGATCAGCGACAACTCCGGCCGGCCGGGAATCGAGACCGGATCGGTGGGCTTCTCATGGAAGGCCGTGATCTGCCAGTCGGGGCCCACCTCGATGACGCCAAACTCGCGGGCCAGCTCGCGCGGCACCCCCAGCACCGCCACCGTGACCGCCGCCTGCTTCTCCTGGTGGTAGGCGATCATCTGGCCGATGTCCATGCGGTAGATGTGGTCGGCGCCGAAGATCACCACCAGGTGCGGCTCGGCCTGCTCGATCAGGTTCACGTTCTGAAAAATGGCGTCGGCTGTCCCCTGGTACCACGTTTCGCCGGCCCGCATCTGGGCCGGCACGGGGATGATGAACTGGCTCTTGAGCAGGTTGGTAAACTGCCAGCCGTCGCTCAGGTGCTGCAGCAGCGACTGGCTCTTGAACTGCGTCAGCACATAGATCGAATAGATCCCGGAATTGATGAAATTGCTCAGGACGAAATCGGCGATGCGGTACTTGCCGCCGAAGGGGACCGCGGGCTTGGCCCGCTCCTTGGTCAGAGGATAGAGCCGGGTGCCTTTGCCTCCCGCCATCACCATTCCCAGCACGCGCAGTTTCATGGCCCTTCCCAGGCGGCAAACGTGGCGCCGCCCGCGTCTGCCCGGCAACGGTGACCTGCACGACTTACGCCAGGGCAGCCGGCCAGAGGCGGGCCCTGCGGGGCCTCACAAGGACACCTACGCTCCGGAGCGCCGCCCCCGCAATCATTTAGCATACACCCGCTTCCGGCCGGCAAACGGAGGTGCAACGATGCCGGGCGCGTGTTATGATGAAATTGTCTTATCCGAGGCCCGTGAATGAGCGCGCGTTTCTGGAAGCAGCTCGCGGTCATCCTTAGGCGCCTGAGTCCTGGGTTTGTGCAACGTGAAGCCAACCGGCCATTCTCGTTGGCCGTAGTGGGCGCAGCGGAGGAAGTGTGCCGGTGGCGCGACCGGCTGGCGCCGCCCGGCATTAGCGAGCGGAAGCGCGACCAGGCCCTGAAGCCGCTCTTTACCCTTCCGGTACCCCTGACCCCCGCCTATGCGGAGATGCTCCCGAAGTTCGACCTGCTTTGGGTCACGCCTTCGGCGGCCGACGAGGTTCGCGGCCTGACGCGCCGCTATACCCTGCTGCCCGAGGCGCCGGACGGAGGGGCGGAGGAAACCGCCTGGGCCGACGCCATTATGGAAGAAGTCCGCGAGAAGCACGCCGGCTTCCGGCTGGCTTTGGCCCGCCATTACCACCCCTTGCGCAGGGCGGCGATCAGCCAGGTGATCTCGGCCATCGCCTTGGAGAATGCGGCGTTCGCAATCTTGAGCGCCATTCCCAACATTATTCCCAGCCCCATCGAGTTGCCCTGGGTCATCGGCGAATTCGCGTCCGACACGGTGGCGATCACCGCCAACCAGTTGAGGATGGTCTTCCTGATCGCCGCCGCAAGCGATTCGCCGGTGGGCTGGAGCCGGCAGAAGGGGCAGTTGGCCGCCATAGCCGGCTCGGCCTTCGGCTGGCGGGCGCTGGCACGGGAACTGGCGGGTAAGATGCCGGGCGGCGCGGGCCTGCTGGCCAAGGGCCTGGTCGCCTTTTCGGCCACCCATGTGGTGGGCTGGGGGCTCGAGCATTTCCACCGATTGGGGCACTACTTCACGCGCGCCGAGAAACTCGAGCTGTACCAGGAAGCTCATCGCCGCGGGCGGAAACGTGTCGAGGAACTGGTGGGCCGGCTGGCCGGCCGCCGCGTCCCGCCACGCCGCCCCCCTGCCCGGTCCCACGGCGAAACGCCGGAAGCCGCATCCGGCGCATGGTTACCGGAGGCTGAATGAACATTCACTTTAGCTACAAGCACACCGTCCGAAGCCCCCAGGTGGACAGAGTCATCCACAGGCACCTCGAGAAGCTGAACACCTGGCTGGGCACCTTCGATCCGGACCTGGTTCACCTGCACGCCACGCTGGAATACCAGCGTACCCGCGAGGGCTTCAAAACCTCGCTCAACCTGCGCCTGCCGGTCGGCCAGTTGTTCGCCACCGAAGCGGGCAAGACGGCGCAGGCCAGCATGCGGGCCGCGTTCGACGGCCTGGAACGCCAGTTCAAGGACAAGATGGCGGTGCTGCGCAACGGCAAGACGCGCTCCACGATGAGGTCCAAGATCCAAGGTCCAAGGTCCGAAGTCACACCACTATCCTGACCTTGGACTTTGGACTATTCTTGGAGGTGAGGCAACCGTGTTGACCGAAAGTGAAGTCCGCGCGCTCACCGAATTTACGGCCGAGGGGTACCTGCTGACCAGCATGTATTTCCACGTGCCGAAAATCCAGACGCTGTCTCATAGCAAGGAGCAGATCGCTCTGAAGGATTTGTTTCGCGAGGCGCGCCGCCGCTGGAACCTCAGCGCGCTATCCAGAACGCAGGCCGAATCGCTGGAGCAGGACAGCCGGCGGATGATCGAGTTTCTCTCGGCGCAAACCGAGGACGGCCGGCGCGACCAGGGGCTGTTTGCCTGTTCGGTGCGCGGGTTCTTCAAGGCCATCTCGCTGCCGCGCAGCCCGGACACCAAGGTCTGCGTCGGCGACAGTTTCTGTATCCGCCCGCTGGTGGCGCAACTCGACGCCTACCCGCGCCACTGTGTGGTGGTGGTGGACCGGGAGAAGGCGGCCCTGTACCTGTTTGGCATGGGCGAGGTCGAGCAGCGCACCAGCATGCAGCACGACGTGCCCAGCCACACGCGCGAATCGGGCTTTGGCGGATACCTGGAGCGCCGCATCGAGCGTCACGTGGACCAGGAGATCCAGCGCCATTACCAGCAGGTGATCGAGCACTTGCAGGCGCTGTTCAAGCGCTACCGCTTCGAGCGGCTCATCCTGGCCGGCCACAAGGAGAACAAGGCGGAATTCGAGAAGCTGCTGCCGGAGGAATTGCGCCGCCGCGTGATCGGCCGCTTCGTCATTGACGCCAAGGTCGCCACGCTGGACCAGGTGCGCCAGAAAGCCCTGGAAGTGCTCCGGGAACACGAGCGCGACCGGAAGCAGCGGCTGATCCAGCAGGCCCTGGACAATGCCGGCCCCATGGGGCGCGCCGTCATCGGCCTGGATGGCATGCTGGGGGCCTTGCAGAAGCGCGAAGTGCAGATCCTGCTGATCGGCGACAACCTGGGCGCCGGCGGGAAACGATGCTCGAACTGCGGTTTCCTGGGTGGCGTTTCGCTGAAGGAGTGCCCCAACTGCGCCGGTCCGCTGAGTGCGGTGGAAGACGTTGTCGAACACGCCATCAGCCGGGCCATCCGGGACGGCGCCGAGGTCCGCTTTATCGACGGTAGCGCCGATTTTGAGCGGGCGGGCAACATCGCCGCATTGCTCCGCTACCGCTCCGAGCTCCGCGCCACCTGATCCGTCGGCTACTTGGCCGGCAACAGCGCCACTTGGCGCAGGTTCATGGCCGGGCCCTTGGCCGGCGACGTGATGCGCACGGCCAGGGCCTGCCGGCCGGCGGGCGGGGTTCGGTCGCTATTCAATGCAAAGGTGGGGACCACAGGAACGCGGTTTGACCCTATAATGGCAACCGGCCATGGCTGACAGCAGCGGAATTCGCGTCGTTATCTACGATCAGGTCTACCACATCCGTCCCGCCGCAGGGGCCGATGCGCGTCAAATCGAGCGGCTGGCGAGTCACGTCGATTCGCGCATGCGCGCCATCGCCGCGCAGACGCGGGACGTTGACTCTCTCCGGGTGGCCGTTCTGGCCGCCCTCCATATCGCCGACGAGTACGATTCCCTGAAGGCGCGGTTCGAAGCGCTCAAGTCCGCGGTGGACCGCAAGAGCAGCGAGTTTGCGCGCCTGCTCGATTCCGAAATCCGCCGGGCAATCGGTTAGCGGAGGAACCCCCGCAGCCGCAGATCGCGCAGATTACACAGATTGAATTTCAATCTGTGCAAGCGGCGAAATCTGCGGCTGCAGCCAATGTCAGCCGATGTCCACGGCGCGGACAAAGCGCACCGCCTCGGACTGGCTCAGCTCCTGCAACAGGGAATCGGAGACGCGCGGGCCGTCATAGTGGACGACGGCCAGGGCCTCGGCGGGGCCGCCGCCTGCCGGGGCCGCCTCGGCGCGGCCCAGCGAGAAGTTGGCGATGTTGACCTTGTGCTGGCCCAGCAGTGTGCCGATGCGGCCGATCACCCCGGGTACGTCCTGGTTCTTGAAGAACACCAGGTTGCCGGCCAGCGGCGCCTCAATGTGAATGCCGTCCACGGCCAGCAGGCGCGGGAACTGCCCGTGCAGCACCATTCCCTCGGCGCTGGCGCCGCCCGCGTCGGTGTTCATCGAGACCAGGATGGAATCGGCGAAACCGGTGCGCGGCCCGCGGCTTTCCTCCACGGCAATGCCGCGGTCGGCGGCGATGGCGGCGGCGTTCACCATGTTCGCCTTCTCGTCCAGCACCCGGTTCAGGATCCCCTGCAGCGCGGAATTCCGCAGCAGGTTGGTGTTCATCTGCGCCAGTTTTCCGGAATAGCCGATGTGGACGGCGCGCAGGCGCCCCTGCGCGATCTGGGCGATGAAGGCGCCCAGCCGCTCGCCCAGTTGCAGGTAAGGCTTCAGGTTCCGGTACTCCTCGGGCGACGGCGCGGGAACGTTGACGGCGTTGATAATCATGCCGCTCTTCAAGTATTCGCGGATCTGCTCGGCGATGCGCGAGCCGACGATCTCCTGGGCCTCTTCAGTGGAGCCGGCGATGTGCGGGGTGGCCAGAACCTGGGGCAGGGTTGCCAGCGGATGGCCGGGCGGCGGGGGTTCTTTGGCGAAGACGTCCAAGGCGGCGCCCGCCACCGTGCCGGCGCGGATGGCTTCGGCCAGCGCCGCTTCCTCGATCAGCTCGCCGCGCGAGCAGTTGATGATGCGGACGCCCGGCTTCATTTTGGCAATGGCCGCGGCGTCGATCATGCCCGCCGTCTCGGGCGTGAGCGAGACGTGCAGGCTGATGTAATCGCTTTCCTGCAGCAGGCGCTCGCGGCCCACCAGCTCCGCGCCGGCCTCGCCGGCGACCACCGGCGTCACGTAGGGGTCGTAGGCCAGCACCATCATGTCCAGGGCCCGGGCCCGCTTGCTCACTTCCACGCCGATGCGGCCCAGGCCGATGATGCCCAGCGTCTTCTGGCGCAGCTCCCGGCCCATGAACTGCTTCTTCTCCCAGCGCCCTTCCTTGATCGACTGGTTGGCCTGTGGGATGGCGCGGGCCAGGGCCAGCATCAGGGCCAGGGTGTGCTCGGCGACGCTGACGGCATTGCCGCCGGGCGTGTTCATGACCAGCACGCCCTGGCGGGTGGCCGCCTCCAGGTCTACGTTGTCCACGCCCACGCCGGCGCGGCCCACCACGCGCAGCGCCGGCGCCCGCGACAGCAGCTCGGCGGTGACTTTGACCGCGCTGCGCACGATCAAGGCGTCGGCGTCGGCCAGCGCGGCGTACAGTTCATCTTTGCCGGCCGGCTGCACCACGTCCCACTGTTCAGCCTTCAGTAGCTCCAGCCCGGCGCTGGAAACCTTCTCCGCAACAACAATTTTCACGTTCTGCTCCTCGTTTGAGTCCTGAGTCTTCAGTCTCAGGTCTCAGGTCTGCTTCTGCAGATAAACCTCCTGGGCGGCGCGGACGCCGGCGCCCAGCGGCAGTTTCACGCCCAGCGCGTGCAATGCAAGCTCCAGCGCGCCCAGGATGGCCAGCCCTTCCGCAAAATCGAAGTAGCCCAGGTGGGCGATGCGGAAAATTTTACCCTTCATGCTGCCCTGCCCGTTGGCCATCGACATGCCGAAGCGGGAGCGCACTTCCTTGATAATGGCGGTGGACTCCAGGCCATCGGGGGCGCAGACGGCCGTGAGCGCATCGCAGGGCGAATCGGGGGCGAACAGTTTCAGCCCCAGCGCGCCCACGCCGGCCCGGGTGGCCTGGGCCAGCAGCCGGGCGTTGTCGATCAGGTTTTCGCGGCCCACCTCGCGGATGTAGCGCAGCGCCTCCGCCAGCCCCATGACCAGTGCGGTCGAGGGCGTATAGGCGGCCTCGCCGTTTTTCGAGGCCTTGCGCTCCTTGCGGAAATCGAAATAGTAGCGGGGCAGCCGGGCCGTCTCCATGCGCTGCCAGGCGCGCTCGCTGATGCCGGCAAAGGCCAGCCCCGGCGGGATCATCAGCGCCTTTTGCGAGCCGCCGATCACCACGTCCAGGCCCCAGCCGTCGATATCCAGGTGGGTGGTTCCCAGGCCGGTGATGGCATCGACAATCACCAGCGTGTCGCCGGAGGCGGCGCGGGCTGCCTCGGCCATGGCCCGCGCGTCCAGCCGCACCCCGGTCGAGCTTTCCGTGGCCTGCAGGAAGACGCCCTGGTAGCGCCCGGAGGCCAGCTTCTCGGCCACCACCGCGGGCGGCACCGGCTGGCCGTAGGGCGCCGACACGCACTCCACGCTCAACCCGTAAGCCCGGCCCAGCTCCACCCAACGCTCGCCGAACTTGCCGCAGGCCGCCACCAGGACCGGGTCGCCGGGCGAGAACAGGTTGGAGATCGAAGCTTCCATGGCCCCGGTGCCCGAACTGGTGAAGAGGATCACGTCGTTGGCGGTGCCGTAGAAGTACTTCAAGTCATCCAGCACCGAGCGGAACACGCGCCGGAATTCATCGGTGCGATGATGCAGGTCGGCGGCGGCCATGGCCCGCTGGGCCGCAGGCAACAGCGGGGTCGGGCCGGGAGTGAACAGTCGCATCTTACGCAGCATTCCACCTCCATGATGATGGGACCTGTAGCCTGAGACGGGGTAGAATAGCACGTCGATGGAGACCGCGGCATGATGCAGGAACGAATTCAGCATGAAATTTCCGAATCCATGCGAAAAAGGGCGGAACTGCGGCTTAGCGTCCTGCGCATGATGAAAACCGCGATTCGCAACCGCGAGGTGGAAAAGCGGAAGCCGCTGGAGGAGGCCGAGTGCCAGCAGGTCCTCTCGACGCTCATTAGACAAGGCCGCGACTCCATTGAACAGTTCCGCAAGGGCGGCCGCGAAGACCTGGCCTCCAAGGAAGAAGCTGAAATCGGCGTCATCGAGGAATTCCTCCCGGCGCCGGCCGGCGAGGCGGACATCGATGCCGCCGTCGAAGCAGCCATCGCCGAGACGGGCGCGACCACGGCCAAGCAGATGGGCGCGGTCATGAAGGCGGCGATGGCCCGCCTGGCTGGCCGCCGGGTCGATGGGAAAGCCGTCAGCGAGAAGGTGCGCGCCCGCTTGAGCCAGTAGGCAGCAGGCAGTGTGCGCCGGGATAAACCGGCACTGAGTAGCGAATGAAAGAGTCGTACAGGGAAGGATTAGCCAACCAACCTGACCCCGAGTCATGCCAAGGCGGTCGCGAGGCCGCTATGCGAAGCGTTGGCCGGGG
>JAPKYU010000416.1 GCA_026394175.1 Acidobacteriota bacterium
GGGACCGCGGCCGTCCCGACCACCCTCCGCAACCAGGAGTAGCGGGGCAGGCCAGAAGCCCCATGTCACTTAATTTAGCCCCATTTCAGTACGGATACCGCGCAGATCCCGCGGAGCGGGATCAAGATGATAGCCAGGGGTAGTCACCCCTGGAAACCGTTGAAGATCGTATTCGACCCTGAAAGGGTCGGAGAAAGCCGCGGTTTTCTTCAACCCTTTCAGGGTTGAACGGTTATGCGCTTGGAACCAGGGGTGATTACCCCTGGCTATCTTATTGATCCCGCTCCGCGGGATCGGGCCGCAGGGGCCCGCGAGCAGCAAGCGAAGGTAAGTGGCATCGGGCGGGACACCCGCGCTCCCAGGGGACGCCTGGCGAGAGGCCCGCGGTCCCGGGTCACTCGTCGGCGATGCCGTGCTCCTGCATCTTGGCGTAGAGGAGGCGGCGCTGGATTTTCAGCAGGGCGGCGGCGCGGGTACGGTTGCCGCCCGCCAGTTCGAGGGCCTCGGTAATCAGGCGTTTCTCGACGGCGGCCACCGTCTGGTGGAACCCGCGGCTGACGTCGAACTGCGGCCAGGAGACGCCGGCGCCGGAAGCCGCCAGCGGCGACTCCGGTTGGATCAGCTCCGGCGTAATGGGCCGGCCGCGCGCCAGAATCAGCGCGCGCTGCAGAACGTTTTCAAGCTGGCGAACGTTGCCCGGCCAGCCGTAGCTCACCAGCAGATCGAGCGCCTCCGGCGAGAGTCCGGGCGAGGAAACCTGCAGGCGCGACTCGTGCTTGCGCAGCAGGTGCTCGATCAGCTCGGGCAAATCGTCGCGGCGGTCGCGCAGCCGCGGCAGGTTGATGGCGATGACGTTCAGGCGGTAGTAAAGGTCTTCGCGGAACTGGCCGCCGCGGACGCTCTGCTCCAGGTCGCAGGCCGTGGCCGCCAGGATGCGCACGTCCACGGCGATGGTGCGCTGCCCGCCCAGCCGCTCGATGGTCCGTTCCTGCAGCACGCGCAACAGCTTGGCCTGCGTTCCCGGCGACAGCTCGGCCACTTCATCCAGGACAATCGTCCCGCCGGAAGCCTGCTCGAAACGGCCCAGGTGCTGCTGCCGGGCGTCGGTAAAGGCGCCCTTCTCGTGGCCGAACAGCTCGGCTTCCAGCAGCGTTTCCGGGATGGCCGCGCAATTGATTTTCACCAGCGGCCCCTTGCTTCGCGGGCTGTGGGCGTGCAGCGCCTCGGCCACCAGCTCCTTGCCGGTGCCCGACTCGCCGCGGATCAGCACGGTGGCCTCCGAGGGCGCCACGCGGCCGATCATCTTGTAGACCTCCTGCATGGCCGGGCTGTTCCCCACCATGTTGCGCACGCCGACCGCGGCGGTGTAGTTCTCGCGCAAAGCGGCCACCTGCTCGGTCAGGCGGCGATGTTCGAGCGCCCGCCGCACAACCACGCGCAGCTCCTCGAAATTCAGCGGCTTGGTGACGTAATCGAAGGCCCCGTACTTGATGGCCTGGATGGCCGCCTCGCTGCTCCCGTAGGCGGTCATCACCACGAAGCCCGGCGCTTCCGGCGCCTGCTGAAACTGGCGCAGCACCGAGAGGCCGTCGAGGTCGGGCAGGCGCAGGTCCAGCAGGATCAAGTCGGGGCGGAATTCGCGGTTGAGCGGTTCGACCTGGCGCCCTTCGCCGGTCGACTCCACCTGGTACTGTTCGCGGCTGAGCAGGTCGCAGAGCGCTTCCCGGGCCAGCGGCTCGTCATCGACCACCAGGATGCGGGCCACCGGGCTCATGCCGTTTCTCCCCGCGGCAGCAGGATGGTCACCACCGTGCCGTCGGCTTGGGACTCGAGCTGGATGGAGCCGCCGTGGGCGTCCACGATTTGCTTGGAGATGGCCAGCCCCAGCCCCACACCCAGCGGCTTGGTGCTGAAGAAGGGCTGAAACAGCATGTTGCGGGTGTTCTCGGCCAGGCCCGGCCCGCGGTCGACCACCGTGACCCGAACCGTTCCGTCCTGGCGGGCGGCGCGCACGGTGACTTTCGATTCGCGCGGCGCCGCTTCCACGGCGTTGCGCAGAACGTTCACGAAGAGCTGCTCGATCTGCTGCCGGTTGGCCGGCACCGGCGGCAGGTCCTGGTCCATCTGCAGCTCGAAGGAAACGCCGCGCTGGTCGGCGGCGCCGGCCAGGGCCCCGGCCGCCTCGCGGATGATGGGCGTCAGCGGCTCGGCCCGGCGCTCGAAGGCATCGCCGCGCACCAGCGCCAGCAACTGGCGCACGATTTCTTCCACCCTTTCGATTTCGCGCAGCAGCCGCCGGCAGCGCTCCTGCGCGGCCGGGGTCGCGGCGTCCCGGGCCAACACCTCGAGGTTGAGCTGGAGGTTGTTCAGGGGATTGCGGACCTCGTGGGCGATGGCCGCCACCAGCCTGCCCAGCACCGCCAGTTGTTCCCTGCGGCGCAGCTCGGTTTCCAGCTCCAGCCGATGGCTGGCCATGCGGTTGATGGCTTCGGTAATCTCTCCGAATTCACCGGAGACCGGAGGCAGGCGAGCCGACACGTCGTTTTCCAGCCGCTCCACGCCCCGCTTGGTGCGGTTGACTTGGCGGCGGATGGAGGTAGCCACGGCCACGGTACCGGCGGCCGTCACCAGGGTGGTGGCGGCCAGCAGCCCAAGGTACAGGTTCAAGCGCAGCCGGCCGGGATTGCGCACGTCGCGCAACCGGCGCATGGTCCAGCTCACCGCGGCCACCTGCCGGGTTGTGCCGGAACCGGCTTCCACCGGCGCGGCGGCCACCACCCACACGTCCCAGTTGCGGGAATTCTCCTCCACCGCGGTCTTGCCGGTGCGGGCCGCCGCCTCGCAGGCTTTCCAGATGGCATCGCGGCCGGGGAAGGGGAATCCGGGCCGCGGCCGGCCCCCGCCTTCTCCAATACCCCGTTCCGCAGAACCGCGCTCAGTCGAGCCGCGCTCCCCCGAACCACGTTCCGCCGAACCGCGCTCCATGAATCCCCGGAGAGGCGCGGCCGGCACCCACCCGGCGATCTGCCGGGCCTCGGGCAGACAGTAGCCGCCCTCCAGCGCCGGGAACCCGGAAAGCACGGTGGCCGTGATGCCGCGCAGCGACAGCTCGCGCGCCGGCGCCGGCAGCGTGAGGGGCGAGTCGCGCTCCAGGCGCAAGCGCTCGTGCAGTTGCTGCTGCAATTGCTCGGCGACCAGCGTGGTCTGCCGGTGGGTCTCGTTCACCAGGAGGCTTTCGGTGTTGGAGAGCAGCTCGCGGATCAGCAGGACCGCAGCCGCACCCGTTACCAGCGCGGACAGCAGGACCAGCGCCAACTGGGTGCGGAGCGTGGGGAAAGCAAGTCTCATTCGCGGTCCACTTTGGGCGGCGGCGGCAGTTCCTCGGGCAACTGGGCCTGAATGTACTTCTCGAAGGCCGAAGAAAGCTCCCGGCTGGCAACCGCCAACTGAAGGGCAGCCGTCATTTCGTCGCGGTCGTAGGCGGCGCGGCCCTCCTGGTAGAGCCGGCGGCTCAGCCGGGCCAGGTCCACGATCTTGCCTGCTCCCGGCTGGCGCGAGAAGAAATCGAGCTGCGCCATCCGAAAGTATGCCATGCCCAGTTCCCGCGCGGCCTCCCGTTCCGGTGAATCCTCGCGGTGGCGGGGGCGAACCGGATCGGCCCGCAACGGAGTTTTCATGTGGGCGCCGACCATCATCTCGATCGCCTCGGCAATGCTCGAGGAGGCGCCGGCCAGCCGCCCGGCCGAATAGGCCTGGCCGGCCTCAACCTTCTGGCGTGCTTCCACCCGGAACTCCTCGGCCAGGGCCAGCAACGGCTTCACCTCCTCCGCCATGGCCGGCGCCCGCGCCGCCAATTGCCGCACCTGGCTGATCCGCTCGTCAAGTTTCTCCGGCGGCACCGTGCGGCTGGGGTGCGAACGGGGAGGGCGCTGGGCCGACGCCACACCGGGAGTCAACGAGAGGGCCATCAGCAGAACTGCAATGGCGTCGTTACGGCGCATATGCAAAATCCGTGCATTTCGCCTGCCAGGATTGTACCAGCCGCGGCTGTGGACTGTAGGCTGTGGGCTGTGGGCTGTGGGCTGTAGACTGTAGGCTGTGGGCTGTAGGCTGTGGGCTGTAGGCTGTGGGCTGTGGGCTGTAGACTGTAGGCTGTGCGTTGGCAACCCGTTTGCCACCAACTACGGATGGGGGAACTTCTGTCCCCCGCTACGTGTTGGCAAGAGCATGCTTTTCCAAGAGGATGCTGGCAGGATGAGAAACGTGGCGTTGCGTGTTGGGCTTTGCCTGGTTTTTGGGGCGCTGGCGGCCTGGGCCGAGCAGGCGGCGCCCGCGAAGCCAGCCCAAGCGCCCGCAGTCGCTGCAGCCGCGGCTCGCCAGACCCGCGTGATCGGCGAGGTGGTGGCCGTGGACGCCGAATCGCGGCTGATGGCCGTGAAAACCGACGCGGGCGAAAACTACACCTTCGTCTTCGAGGACCATAGCACCTGCCTGCAGGTTCCCCCCGGCGAGAAAACCCTGGAGAAGGCGGTGCCGATGGCGCTGGCCGACATTATCCGGGGCGACCGCGTATACGGACGGGGGCAGCCGCTCACGGATGGCCGCACCATTCCGGTCCAGCAGTTGATCGTGATGTCGCTCACTTCGATCACCAAGAAACATGATGCCGACCGGGAAGACTGGGACCGCCGCGGCATCCTGGGAACCGTGGTCGAGGTGAGAGCCAGAACCAAGGAAATCGTGCTCGCGGCACGCGGCGGCGGGCGCTTCGGCCAGCCGGCCACCACCATTGTCCAAATCGCCGACAAGGCCAATTTCCGGCGTTATGCGCCCGACTCGGTGAAATTCTCCGACGCCAGGCCCAGCTCGCTGGCCGACGTTAAAGAAGGCGACTATGTGCGCGCGCTGGGTGAGAAGAGCGCCGACGGCGCCACGTACAAGGCCGCGCAGATCGTCTCCGGCAGTTTCCGCTTCGTCTGGGGAACCGTGATTTCGGTGACTCCCGAAACCAACGAGTTGAAGCTGAAGTCGGTTCCAGGCGGCGAGACCGTCACGGTTGCCGTGAACAGGGACTCCGTGCTGCGCGTGATGCCAAAGGAATTCGGGGCGGCAATGGGGCAGCGCACGATGGGCGGTCTCGGCGGGGCCGGCCGGCCGGGCATGGGTGGCCAGCACCCGCCCGGAGCGCCATCCGAAGCTCAAGTTCCCCCCCGCAGCCCTGCTCCGGGCGCTCCACCGCAGGCCGGTGCCCCCGGCCTGAGTGGGGCGCCCGGTAGCAGCCCGGCTGCGGATGCGGGGATGGCCGGGCGGCGCTCGGGAATGGCAACGGGCCGTGGCAGCGAAGACTTGCTGGAGCGCCTCCCCCCAACCACATTGGCGGAGGTCAAGGCCGGCGACACGATCATGGTCTTCAGCACCGCGGGTAAGAGCCAGTCGCGGGTGACGGCCATCGCGTTTGTATCGGGTGTCGAGGCTATCCTCGCCGCCGTGCCGCGAGAAATGCCGCAACGCGGCGGCCGCGGCCAGGGTTTGACATTAGGTATGCCGGGCAGCGCGCTCGATATGGGCATGGGACTGCCGTAGACAAGCCCAATCCGCAGATTTCGCAGATTCCACAGATTCGCTGTCAAAGGGTGAGGAGAGGGGAATGAGAATCAGGCACTTCACGAGGCTATGGGTCTTTGCGCTGTTGGGTCTCTTACCGGCGACGAATCTTGTGGCGCAGCAGCAGAATGCATCGTTGCGCGGCCGCGTGCTCGACCAGAGCGGCGCGGTGATGCCCGGCGTGCCCGTCACGCTAACGGCGGTGGATAAAACCGAACGTACGGCGACGACCGGCGGCGACGGCTCGTTTGCCTTCGACTCGCTGCCGGCCGGCACGTACGCGATCCGGACGGCGGCGCCCAACTTTGCGCCGTTCCGCAAGACCGGCTTGACCCTTACCGCGGGCCGCCGTACTACGCTCGATATCACGCTGAAGGTGGTGTTGCAGAAGCAGGAGGTTGACGTCACGGGCGATGCGGGCGTCAGCGTGGATCCGGAAGCGAGCGCCGGCGCCATCGTGATCAAAGGCGAAGACCTGGAATCGTTGCCCGACGATCCCGACGAGCTGGCCGATGTGCTCCAGGCCATGGCCGGCCCCTCGGCCGGTCCCAACGGCGGTCAATTCTTCATCGATGGTTTCACCGGCAGCCAGTTGCCCCCCAAGGAAGCGATCCGCGAGATCCGCATCAACTCCAATCCCTTTTCCGCCGAATACGACCGGATTGGGTTCGGGCGCATCGAGATCTTCACGCGGCCCGGCATGGACAAGTACCAAGGCAGCCTGACGTTCAACTTCAACAATCAGGCTTTGAACAGCCGCAACCCCTTCGACCGCAACTCCACCAAGCCGGACTACATGTCGCGAATGACCATGGGGACGTTCGGGGGGCCGTTGTTGAAGAACCGTTCTTCCTTCTTTGTCTCCTTCCACCGGCGCGACACCGATGACAACGCCCTGATTCGGGCACAGATACTCGATTCCAGTCTGAACCCGCTGGACATCAGCCAGGTGGTGGTGACGCCGTCGCAGTCCACGGAAATCAACCCCCGCGTCGATTTCAAGATCAACGACAAGAACACGATGGTGTTCAGTTCCGGTTACGACACTTCGAGCCGCAAGAACTCGGGGGTCGGTGGCTTCTCGCTGCTGTCGCGGGCCTCGCAGTCGAAGAGCACGGAGCAGACTTACCGCATTACCGAAACGTCGATGGTCAACAGTAAGACCGTGAATGAGACGCGGTTTCAGTGGCTGCGCCCGACCAGAGACCAGCGTGGCGACAACACCATCCCGGCCATCAACGTCCAGTCGGCCTTCAACGGCGGGGGCGCGCAGGTCGGCCACAACTACAACAACACCGACCGCTGGGAACTGCAGAACTACACTACGCGCGCGGCCGGCAAGCAAACCATCAAGTTCGGCGTGCGGATGCGCCGCGTCGGCGAAGATGATTACACGGCCAGCAACTTCGGCGGCACTTACACTTTCGCCGGCGGCTTCGGCCCCCAACTGGGCGCCAATAACGTCCCCATCACGGGAACCCGGATGGCGCTCAACAGCCTGGAGCGCTATCGCCGCACCCTGCTGTTCCAGAGCCTGGGCATGACGCCGGACCAGATCCGGGCGCTGGGCGGCGGAGCCTCGCAGTTCTCGCTGATGGCAGGCGATCCCGACGCCACCATCAGCCAGTTCGACATCGCCCCCTTCATCCAGGACGACTGGAAAGTGCGCTCGAACCTGACGCTCAGTGGCGGCCTCCGCTATGAGACCCAGACCAACATCAGCGCGCGCGCCAATTTCGCGCCGCGGCTGGCATTGGCCTGGGCGCCCCGTTCCTCCACAGGGCAAAGCAAGATGGTGCTGCGCGGTGGATTCGGTTTCTTCTACGACCGGTTCAGTGAGGGGTTGGTGCTTCAAGCGCGCCGCTACGACGGCCAGCACCAGCAGCAATTCATCGTCGACGAGCGTACCGATCCCACCGTCCTCAATCTGTTCCCCAAGGTGCCTTCTCCGCTGCAGTTGACGACCTACATGGTCCAGCAGACGGTGCGGACCATCGGCAGCGGCGTGCGCTCGCCGTACTCGGTCAGCGGATCGTTCAGCGTCGAGCGCCAGTTGCCGAAGGGTTACACCATGGCCGTTACCTACATCCGCACGCGGGGCGTGCACATTCTGCGCGCGCGCAACATCAACGCGCCGCTGCCCGGCAGCATTACGGCGGCGAACCCCTCCGGCACTCGGCCCTACGGCAATGTCGGCAATATCTACGAGTACGAAACGACGGGCACTTCCAACCAGAACCGGATGATGGTGATGGTATCGAACCGTGTCAGCCGCCGCTTTTCGGTCGGCGGGAACTACAGCTACGGCAACGCGAAAAGCGACGCGGACGGGTCAGGGAGCTTCCCCTCAAACAGCTACGACATGAGCCACGAGTGGGGCCGCTCGTCGTTCGACATCCGCCACAGTATGGGCATGTTTGGCTCGCTGAACCTGCCGTTCGGGATTTCGCTGAGTCCGATGCTGAGCATGTCGTCGGGAAGGCCGTTCAACATCACCACCGGCCAGAGCACCAACGGCGATTCCATCCGCAACGAGCGGCCGGCCTTCGCCACCGACCTGACCCGGCCCAGCGTAAGGGTCACAGAATGGGGGGCGTTCGACTTGGCCGCGCTTCCCGGCGCCACTGTCATTCCCCGCAATTACGGCCAAGGCCCTGGGTCGATTTCTTTCAATTTGCGGATGAGCAAGACGGTCGGAATTGGGCTGCGGCAGGAAGCACGCACCGCCCGCACGGCGGGCTCCAGCACGGGCGCCGGCACGGATCAAGACGGAGTGGATCCCAGCCGCCGTGGCGGCCCGCCTCCGGGGATGATGATGGGCGGCGGGCCCGGTGGTGGCCCCGGTGGTGGCGGGCCGCACGGTTCGTCTGGCGGCCGTGGCGGCGGCGGTGTCACCGGCGGCTCTCACGGTTCGTCTGGCGGCCGTGGGGGCGGCGGCCGCGGCGGCAGTTCCGACTACCGCTCCAGCCTGTCCTTCTCCGTCTCCGCGCACAACGTGCTGAATCACGTGAACCTCAACTCGCCGGTCGCCGACCTCAGCTCTCCGCTGTTTGGTCAATCGACCAACGTTGGCGGCGGCTTCGGCGGATTCGGCGGCGGCGGTGATCGGGGCGGCTCGGCAGGCAACCGCCGGATTGAACTACAATTGCGTTTCAGCTTCTGACGGCCCCAAGCCGCCAATGGCGCAGATTTCACCGACACGAATTCGGCGCAATATGCGTAATCTGCGGCTGAGACTACGAGGAACCGGCTATGTTGAATCGGCTGCCTCTCTTGGCACTCATTCTCACTCTGGCCACCAGCCTGGTTGCCGGCGAACACCGTGGCGCGGTGAAGTCCCACGGGTTGCCCGTGCCCGGCGCGGTGGTCACGGCAAGTCAGGGTGACCGCAAGGAGGCCGTTGCCACCGACGAAAACGGCAACTACCAGTTCGCCAACCTGCCGCCGGGCAAGTGGACGGTGGAAGTGGAGATGTTCGGCTTCTCGACCTTGCGCCGGGAAGTGGAAGTCAGCGAGGCGGTCGCGGCACTGGACTGGGACTTGAAGGTCGCGCCCCTGGGTGCGCCTCTCACCGTGGCGGTCGCTCCAGCCGCGCCGGCCGCGCCCGCCCCAGCCGCAGCGTCCGCAACGGCGGCGCCCGCAACCGCAGCCGGGGCGGCGAAGGCGCCCGCCGGCGAGCCTGCAGCTCCAGCTCCAGCCCAACCAGCTCCGTCAACCACAACCGCCACGGCAGCCGCCGCCGCGCCGGCGGCGCCCGCCGTGGCGGCCGCAAAGCCGGCTGCGCCCTCGTCCCAGCAACGCGGCAGCAAGAAAGGCGCGGCTTCCGAGACCGCGGCCAACCAAAGCGGCGATTCCTTCCAGCGCCTCGACGTGAACCAGACAGAACAGACGCGCCAGGGCGAAAACCCGGCCGAGGTTGCAGCGGCCCAGATTCCCGAAGCGCAGATGGAAAGCCTGCAGCAGAACGCGAACGAGGCGTTTCTGGTAAGCGGCAGCCTCAGCCGCGGCCTGGAGTTTACACCTCACGAGGATTCTGAACGTTTCGGACAGTTTGGCGACCGGGGCATGGGCGGGCCGGAAGGCATGCGCAGGCCCGGCGAGCCCGGTGGGCCGGAAGGCATGCGCGGCCCCGGTGCGCCCGGCAGCCCTGGCGGCTCTGGCGGGTTCGCCGGCGGGGGTGGTGGCGGATTCGGCGGATTCGCCGGTGGCATGGGCGGCGGTCGCGGTGGGCCCGGTGGCGGCCCCGGCGGCGGCCCCGGCGCGCGCGGTCCGAGCGGTCGCGGAGGCCCCGGCGACCGCGCCACTTGGCAAGCCCGCAAAGGCGTCAGCTCACTCGGCAATCGCCGCAGGCGCGGCCAGGAACCGATTCGCGGTACGGCTTCCTTCTCGCTCCGCAACTCGGCCCTGGATGCCCGACCCTTCTCGCTGACCGGCCAGGAAGCCGAGAAGCAATCCTATGCCCAGAGCCGGATCAACGTGGGCCTCGGGGGGCCGCTGCGCATCCCCAAGATCGTGGATACCGACAAGGTCTCCTTTTTCGTTAACTACTCCGCCGCGCGCAGCCGCAACCCATATGACGCCACCTCCACGGTTCCCAGCCTGCTGGAGCGCTCCGGCGATTTTTCGCAGTCGATCGCGCGCGGGCCGGTGGTCGTTTACGACCCGCTGTCCCGCCTGCCCTTCCCCGGCAATCGTGTTCCGGCGGCGCGGCTGAACCCCGCCGGCCTGGGCCTGTTGAGCTTCGTCCCCCTGCCCAATCAACCCGGCCTGGTGCAGAACTACCGGATCGTCTCGTCGGTCCCCAGCAACAGCGATAACTTCAGCCTGCGCCTGAACCCGAATTTCTCGCGCCGCAACCGCCTCTCGTTTTCCTTCAACACCCAGTCGCGCAACTCCCAGAACTCGCAGCTCTTCGGCTTCCGCGATTCCAGCAGCGGCCGCGGGCAAAGCTCGAACGTGGGCTGGACGCACAACTTCACGCAGCGGGTCATCAACAGCCTGCAATATGCGTTCAGCCGCAACAGCTCCCGGATGGCGCCGTTCTTCGCCTACACCCGCGACATCGCGGCCGAGCTGAACATTCAGGGCACCTCGCACGACCCGGTGAACTACGGGCCGCCCAACGTCTCGTTCACCAACTTCGGGGGCTTGACCGATGCCAGCGCCTCGCGCCGCAGCGACCAGACCTCGAACTTGAACGACAGCATCATCTGGGTGCGCGGAACCCACAACATGCGGTTCGGCTACGGCTACCGCCGCAGCCAGGTCAACAGCCGCTCCGATCAGAACGGCCGGGGCAGCTTCACCTTTAGCGGGCTGTCCACCAGCGGTTTCGATGCCGCCGGCCAGCCGCTGGCGGGCACCGGCTTCGACATGGCCGACTTCCTGCTGGGGCTGCCGCAGTCCAGCTCCATCCGCTTCGGCAGTTCCGACACGTATTTTCGCAGCGCGGCGTCGAACTGGTACATGCAGGACGACTGGCGGATCCGCTCCAACCTGTCGGTGAACACCGGAGTGCGTTATGAATTCCAGTCGCCGGTGCGGGAGAAGTACGGCCGGATGGCCAACCTGGACATCGCCCCCGGGGTTACGGCGGTGGCGGTGGTGACGCCGGGGACGGTGGGCCCCTACACCGGCCTGTTCCCCGCCGGCCTGATCGACCCCGACCACAACAACGTCGCGCCGCGCATGGGGCTGGCCTGGCGCCCGTTTAAGAAGGGCTCGCTGCGGGTGCGCGCCGGCTACGGCATCTATTACAACAGCTCGGTGTTCGGCCAGACGGCCAGCCGGTTGTCCCAGCAGCCGCCGTTCGCCAAGACCGCCAGTTTCGTCACCGGCCTGGCGCGGACGCTGACGCTGCAGGACGGCTTTTCCGGCGCGGCCTCGACGCAGATCACCAACACCTACGCCGTGGACCGCTTCTACAAGATCGGCTACGCGCAGAGCTGGAACCTGTCGCTGCAGCGCGACATCACGCGCACGCTGTTCGTGGAGGCGGGTTACTTGGGAACGAAAGGAACGCGGCTGGATGTGCAACTGTCGCCCAACCGCGCCGCGCCCGGCTCTCCGCTGACGGCCGAGCAGCGCCGCCAGATCGGCAACGCCACCGGCTTCACGTTCGACACCTCGCAGGGCAGTTCGGTTTTCCACGCCGGGCAGTTCCGGGTGATGCGGCGATTCGCGCGCGGGGTCTCGGTGAACGCCTTCTACACCTGGGCCAAGGCCATCGACAACGCCTCGGGGTTTGGCGGCCCGGGCGGTGGGGGCACGGTGGTGCAGAACGACAAGGACCTGCGGGCCGAGCGCGGCCTCTCGACCTTCAGCCTGCGCAACTCGCTCGGTCTTTCCTATGCGCTGACCTCGCCCATCGGCGACGGCCCCGGAACCATCACCGCCCAGGGGTGGACCGCCCGGCTGCTCCGCGGCTGGTCCCTCAGCGGCGGGTTCACCTTCCGCTCCGGCAGACCGTTTACCGCCATGGTACTGGGCAACCGGTCCGACTCGGGCGGCACCGGCGCGGTCGGCAGCAGCCGCGCCGATGCCACCGGCCTGCCCATTGACGGCGAGCCGTTCTTCAACCTGGCCGCCTTCACTCTGCCCCCGGCGGGCCGCTACGGCAACGCCGGCCGCAATACGATTCCGGGGCCGGGTTCCTTCACCGGCAATATGTCCTTTGGCCGCGGCTTCCGCTTCAAGGAAACGCGCCGCGGCATGGACATCCGGGTGGAAGCCAACAACGTGTTTAATACCGTGAATATCTCGCGGGTGGGAGCCACGGTGAACTCATCCACCTTCGGTCTGGCCACCGATGCCGGCAATATGCGCACGGTGACCGCGAATCTCCGACTCCGTTTTTAGCCGCCGATTTCGCAGATGACACCGATTCCCGCCAATCTGTGCAATCCGCGTAATCTGCGGCTCGGCTGAGTGCATCCGTGGTCGAGGGATCCTTTATGCGAACGCAACTGCTTGGCGTTTTGCTCCTCGCGCTGCTGGCGGCCGGCCAGCAGCCGCAGCCTGCCTCACAAGCCTCGAAAGCCGCCCCTGCATCGCAGAAGATGCTGACGTTCAAGGCCAGCGCCAACCTGGTGATCGTGAACGTCGGGGCACGCGACCGCTCGGGCAAGCTGATTGAGGGCCTGAAGGCCGAGGACTTCCAGATCCTGGAGGACGAGAAGCCGCAGAAGATCTCGGTGTTCGAATTCCAGCGGCTGACCCAGGAATATCTGCCGCCGCCCCCACCCCTGGCGGCGGCGCCGGCTCCGGTCCTTCCGGCCTTCGCCCAGAGCATGCAGATCACCCCCTCGTTGCCGGGCCAGATCCGCTTTCGGGATCGCCGCCTCATGGTGCTGCTCTTCGATTTCACCTCCATGCAGCCCGACGACCAGATTCGCGCCCAGAAGGCCGCGGAAAAGTTTCTGGACCAGCAGATGACCACGTCGGATGCCGTCTCGATCATGGCCGTCTCCAACTCCGTGCAGGTGCTCCAGGATTTCACCACCGACCGCGACCAGTTGCGGCGGATCATCCGCGCCTTCAGCATCGGAGAAGGAAGCGACCTGGCCGACGAAGCGGCCGTGGGTGACGAGGAGACGGAAGCAGATACCGGGGCGGCGTTTACCGCCGACGAGGCCGAGTTCAACATCTTCAACACCGACCGCAAGCTGGCCGCGCTGGAAACGGCCGTCAAGATGCTCCAGTCGCTGCCGGAGAAGAAAGCCCTGGTGTACTTCTCCAGCGGCGTCGGCAGGACGGGCGTGGAAAACGACTCGCAGTTGCGGGCCACCATCAACGCCGCGGTCCGCAGCAACGTGTCCTTCTACCCCATCGATGCGCGGGGCCTGGTGGTCGAAGCGCCGGGCGGCAACGCCAATGTGGGCTCGCCGCGCGGCACCGGGCTGTTCACCGGCGGGGCCCAGAGCAAACGCCGCGAGCGCTTCCACAGCCAGCAGGAAACCCTCACCACCCTGGCTTCCGATACCGGCGGCAAGGCCATGCTCGACAACAACGATCTCTCCATGGGAATCGTCCAGGCCCAGGAGGACATCGGGAGCTATTACATTCTGGGGTATTACAGCAGCAACTCGGCGCTGGACGGGCGCTTCCGCCGCATCCGCGTGAAGCTGCTCCCGAATGCCACGGCCAAGCTCGACTACCGCTCCGGCTACTATGCCTCGAAGGAATGGCGCGGCTTCACGGCCGGCGACAAGGAGCGGCAACTGCAAGAGGCCATCCTGCTGGGCGACCCGGTCACCGACCTGCCCATGGCCCTGGAAGTCAACTACTTCCGCCTGGCCCGTGACCGCTACTTTGTGCCCCTGGCCGTCAAGATACCGGGCTCCGAGATCGAAACCATCAAGAAGCGCGGCGGCCAGACGGCCGAGTTCGATTTCATCGGCCAGGTGCGCGACGCGCGCGGCCACATCGTCTCCAGCGTCCGCGACGGGATCACCGTGAAACTGGGCGAGGCGACGGCTTCCCAGCTCGCGCACCGCCACCTGCAGTACGACTCCGCCTTCACCCTGCCCCCCGGGGAGTACATGCTGAAGTTCCTGGCGCGGGAGAACACCATCGGCAAGATCGGGACCTTCGAGACCAAGTTCAGCGTTCCCGACATTACCGCCGAGGCCTCCTACCTCCGCACCAGCTCCGTGGTGTGGGCCAACCAGCGCGAATCGCTTTCCAACGCCATCGGAGCGGCGGAGAAGAGCCGGAAGCTGATAGCCGGCCACCCGCTGGTGCAGGAAGGCCAGAAGCTGATCCCCAGCATCACCCGCGTGTTCCGCCGCAACCAGGACCTCTACGTCTACCTGGAAGTGTACGACCCGGCCTCCGGGCCGTCGGACAAGGCCCCCAGCATCGCGGCCAGCTTGAGCTTTTATCGCGGCAACTCCCGCGCCTTCCAGTCGGAAGCCGTGCAGGTGAAGCAGATGCTGGCCTCGCGGCCGCATGCCGTCGCCGTGCAGATGCGCGTGCCGCTGGAGCGGCTGACCCCGGGGCGCTACACCTGCCAGGTTAACGTGGTGGACCAGATCGGCCAGAAGTTCGCCTTCCAGCGCGCGCCGCTGGTGGTGCTACCGTAGTGGATGAGCCGGATTCTCGCGTATTCGCGCAGCGGTTGCTCGTCGTCGCCGTGGCGACCGCCGAGAGACCGTGGAACCGCGCAGGTCGTACCGCCGGTTTCTTGCCTGATGTCACTTGGTTTCGGCGCTGAGCTGCGTAGCGGCGACCGATGGTAGCCCAGCGTTTCAACGCTGGGTTATAAGCAGCAGCGAGAGAGTCCCGTAGGGACGACTGAAGGATAGGCGGTCCACAGGGGTTTTCAGCCGTCCCTACGGGACTCTGCTGGTGTCGCCTGGTTCCCACCACTGAAGTGGTGGGCTATTGTCAGCGGCGCCTACGGCGCTTGGTGCGGTATTAAACTCGTTTTCACAGCAAGGAAGAAACAAAAGGAGAAAAACATGAAGACTTCCATTCTGATCCGGGTCTTGGTCATTGTGGCGTTGTTTGCTCTGGTGGCCTCCGCGGCCGACGTCACCGGCAAGTGGGTTGCGCAACAGCCCGGCCGCGACGGGCAGACGCGCGAAGTTACGATCACCCTCAAGGCGGACGGCGACAATCTGACCGGCGCCGTTTCCGGTCGCGGCGGTGACACAGCCATCTCCGAGGGCAAGATCAGCGGCGATGCAATCTCCTTCGTCGTGGAGCGGAGCTTCAACGAAAAGAAGATCCGGCAGATTTACAAGGGCCAAGTTTCCGGCAACGAGATCAAGTTCAAGGTCTCGACGGAAGGCGCGGAACGCACCATCGAGATGACCGCCAAGAAAGCCGGCTCGTAAACCACGACGGGCTGTGGGCTATAGACTGTAGGCTGTAGGAACACGCCAGTCTCCGGCCTCAGGGCGGGCCATGCGGGCGGCAAGGCGATAGCCGTTTGTGTGCCGCGCGATAGCCGCGGGTTTGCCCCGCGCCTACAGCAGCGGCGGCATTGGGTTAGAGTCCCGTGGGGACGGCTGAAAGGCACGCGGGCACCGGGTTTCAGCCGTCCCTACGGGACTGCCCCGGCTCTCGCTTGGTTCCCAGCGTTGAAACGCTGGGCTATTCTCAGCCCACCCGTATGGCGTCGAAAACCAACAATTAGGTGACATTGGGCGTCCTCGCCGGCGCTACAGCGCTACGGGGCGGAATTGATCAGCCTGCGGTTCACGTCCAGCAGGCGAAGCTCGAGGTTGCCAGCGCCTTCGGGGCCATTGGCAGGAGCGCCCGAGGCCTT
>JAPKYU010000426.1 GCA_026394175.1 Acidobacteriota bacterium
GGCCTTCAGCACGTCGCCTCGAGCTTCTTGCAGGTTCTTGCCCATCTCGGTGGCGAGCAGCAAAGCCAATTCCTCCAGGTGCCGGTCCAGAATGCTCTTGTAGCGGAACATGACTTGGGCCCGCACGCCCACGGGAGCGGCAGCCCAGCCCGGGAAGGCCGTTCGGGCCGCGGACACCGCTTCCTCCACCTCCTGCGGCGTGCAGCACGGAGCCTCAGCCATGACCTGACCCGTGCTCGGGTTGTACACCGGCATGCATTTGCCGGAGCGCGATTCGCGCCACTGGCCGGCGGCGCAGAACTTCAGTTTTCTGGGAGCTGTCTTCAGCGGCGCGGCGCCGGTGACGCCCGCAAAGCTGCTCGTTTCGGACATGACGATTCCCTCCTTCGCGGATGGCGGTCCCGCCAAGCGGGACCGCCGCTACAGATTTTTTCACAGCTTATCCCCTGCGCGGCTCGTATACTTTGGCACGGAGGTGTGCCGATGAGCCGGGCCCAAAAGTCCAACCGGACAAGGAAGTGTGCCTCGCTGGCGTTCGGCATCCTGTCCATCGCGCTGGGCGGGGTGGCGGCCGCTTTGCAGGCCGCCCAACCGGCCGAACAGTGGTTGCCGCAGGACGCGGTGCTCGTCGTACACATCGCTCAGCCGGCCGCATTGCTGGATCTGGCCGCCGATTTGAAGGTTCCGGAGGCCATCGCCGCCTCGCAATCTCCCCAAAAGCAGCCCGGGAATTCCGATTGGCAGAATCTCCTGCGTTTCGGCGACGCGCTGGGCGCCAAGCTGGGCACCGACTGGAAGGGGCTGCTCCGGAAGTTAACCGGGGCCGGAATAACGTACGCCGTCTATCCGCGCGACACCAACCTGGTAATGTTCGACGCCCAGGACATCGGCGCCATGGAGCAGGTGCGGCAGCTCGTGCAATCGATTATCAGCCAACAGGGCGGCACGCCGGAGGCTTCGAAACGCGGGGCATTCTACAGGGAGTTTCCGGGAGGAGCAGCCTGGAGTTTTGACGGCAAGCAGCACTTTGCGATTGCCGGAAACCGCCTGGTCATGTGCAATCGGCTGGAGATGCTCAAGCTGTTGTTGCAGCCGCGCCAGCAGGGCGCGTTGGCTTCCTGGCCCCTGTACGCGCAGGCCAGGAAAGCGGCGGGGGAAGGAACCGCAGCCTGGGTTTTCGTCAACATGGCCATGCTCAACCAAGCGCCGCCCGTCCGCCAGGCGCTTACGCAGGCCGGCTCGCCGCTGGAGGCCTTGCTGGGTGCCGCGGTAAAACAATCACTCGGCCAATCGAACTGGGTCGCTGTGGGCGTGCGGGTGGCCGGGCGCAGCCTTTTGTTGCGCGCCGTGGCGGACGGCAAAGCGGATTTGCGCGCCGCCGCGTTTGCTCTGCCGCCGGACGCCGGCCAGGGACCCTTGTCCAATCTCGTTGTGCCCCGCCAGCTTGCCGCCGCCAGCGTTTGGCGCGACCTGCACAAGTTCTATCTGGCCAAAGACGCGCTGTTCCCGGGAAAGACCTCGGGGGGCATCCTGCTCGAGAACTTCATGGAAATCTTCTTCACCGGGCGCGACCTGGCCGAGGAGGTGTTCGCTCGATTCAACCCGGCGGTGCGGCTGGTGGTCGCCGGCCAGGAATACGATGCGGCCGTCGGGACGCCGCTGGAGCAGTATCCGGCCGCCGCCCTGGTTTTCCGCGTGGACCGTCCGGACGACTTCGGCGAGGTTTTCGAGGAGGCCTGGCAGAAGGCCATCGGGATTGTGAATTTCACCAGGGGCCAGCAGGCACAGCGCGGACTGATCTTCGACAAGTCGGTGCACCGCGGAGTGCCGTTCACTTACTGTTACTTTTCGGCGCACGGCGAGAAAGCCCGCGAGCGGCTGCCGGCGCGCTTCAACCTGCGGCCGGCGCTGGCGCGATTCGGCCCCTACCTCATCCTGAGCAGCACCGACGCGCTGGCCAAGGACGTGATCGACGCCCTGAGCCGCGAGGAGGGGCGCGCGCCGCCGGCGCCGGCCGGCGCCCACACCTTGCTGGAAATCACCAATGGCTCCGGCATCGCCGCCCTGTTGAACGCCAACCGCAGCGCACTGGTGCGGCAGAGTGTTGTGGGAAGCGGCGCCAGCCCGCAGCAAGCCGAGGCCCAACTCGGCTTGAACATGGTTTTGCTGCAACACCTCGACCGCGTCAGGTTCAGCGTTTCCGCCACACCTGAGGGGCACCGGGCCGAGGCCGAACTGCACTTGAGGTGACGGGCGGACCGGCGATGACCATGACAGACCAAACCGTGCCTGCCGCCGCCGGCGACCCCAAGTGGGCGTGGGCGCCCTACCAGCCGGGAGACAATCGGCCGTGGAATCTCGCTCTGGCTGCGCATCTGCTGCGCCGTGCCGGTTTTGCCGCCTCCTGGAGCGATATGCAGCAGGCGCTGGCCGACGGCCCGCAGCGAACGGTCGATCGCCTGCTACAGCCGCGGGCCGGCTTCGAGGAACTGGAGCGCGGCCTCGAGGCCCTGGAGGCCTCGCTGGCCATTTCCGAATCGGCGGCGTCGGACGACTGCGCGGAGCTGTGGTTGTACCGGATGATGCAGGCCCGCCACCCGCTCCTGGAAAAGATGACCCTGTTCTGGCACGGCTACCTGGCCATCGCCGGGGCGCGGGCAGGGAAAGCTTCGCTCATGCTGCGGCACGTGCGGTTGTTGCGCCGCCATGCGCTGGGCCGCTTCGACGCCATGCTGCGCGACGTCTGCCGCGACCCGGCCACGCTGATGGCTCTCGACGCGCGGGTCAACCGCAAGGCCAGCCCCGCGCTGGAATTCGCCGGCGCTCTTCTGGGCCGTTACACGCTGGGAGCCGGCGCGTTCGGGGAGACCGACGTGCGCGATACCGCGCGGGCCTTCACCGGCGCGGCCGTCGTCGCCGATGAATACCGCTACCTGGCCCACGAGCGCGATGAAGCGGCCAAGACCGTTCTGGGCCGGCAAGGCGATTTGGGCGGCGAGGACGTGCTCCGGGTATTGCTGGCGCATCCCGCCACTCCCCGGTTTGTGGTCGGCCGGCTGTACGGCTGGCTGATCTCGGAGACCGATGTTCCCGCGGCCTCGCTGCTGGCGCCGCTGGCGGACTCCTTCGGGCCGGACTACGACATCGCCAAGCTGGCCGGCACCATGCTGCGTTCCAACCTGTTCTTCTCGGCCGGCGCTTACCGGCAGCGCGTGAAAAGTCCGCTGGAATTCGCGCTGGGCATCGCGGGCGCATTCGAGGCCTCCGTTGCCGCTGCTTCGCTCCACCGGCAACTGGCCGGGTTGGGACAGCAGTTGCTGGAGCCGCCGACGCGCGAAGGTTGGCCGGGCGGCCGGCGGTGGCTGAATCGCTTCACGCTGGTTGGCCGCAGCAATCTGGCCGCGGAGCTGCTCGCCGCCCAGGGCTCGTATGCCGGCAAGCTCGACCCGCAGGCCGTGGCCGCCAGGCACGGATCGGCCGAGCCGGGCCGAATCAGCCGGTTCCTGCTGGAGCTGCTGGTGCAGAACGACGTGCCTGCCGAGGTTGCCGGCCAGTTGAGCCAAGGCCCCGGCGATGCTCGCCAGTTAGCGCACGCCATTGTTGCGCTGCCGGAGTACCAGTTAGCTTGAGTGTCGGAGTCACGATGTCCCAAACGCGACGCAAGTTCTTGAAAACCTCGGCAGGCGCCGCCGTATTCACTTCCCTGGCGCGCGCCGCGCCTCCGTTCGCGGCGGCGGCTCCCCAGGCAGCTTCCGGGCCGGATCGCTCCGGAACGATCCTGGTGATGCTGCAGTTGGCCGGCGGCAACGATGGGCTGAATACCGTCGTCCCATATGAGGACGACCAGCACGCTCGCAACCGCTCCACGTTGCGGCTGACCGCAAACCAGGTTCACAAGATCGGTTCATCCTTGGGCTTTCATCCCGAGCTGCGCGGACTGGCGCGCCTGTTCCACGAAGGCCGGCTGGCGGTGCTCCAGGGCGTGGGATATCCGAACATGCACCGCGACCACGGCGCCGGAATGCGGGCCTGGCAAACGGCCAGTCCCCAGGCCGGCGGCCGGCAGACAGGCTGGCTGGCGCGGGCGGCCGACCAATGGGCGGACCCGGAGGCTGGCAACGTGCCCGCGATTTTCGTGGGGCGCATCCCGCAGCCTCTGACACTCCGCGCCGCTGCCAACATTGTTCCTAGCGTTCAGGCGGCACGGGAATGGACTCTGACCGGAGCGCCGGCGCCCGTCCCTGCCGAGCGCCGCGGCGCGCTGCTGTTATTCGCGGACCGCGCGGCCGCCGCCGCCCGGGCGGATGCCGCCAAGGTCGCGGGCGTCCTGCGCGCCGGCGCCGCCCCTTCGTACCCTGCTTACCCGCTGGCCGAGTCGTTCCAGGCCGTGGCCCAACTGATTCGTGCCGAGATCGGAACTCGGATCTACCTCGTCGAGCAGGGCGGGGTTTCCCCGGGCGGGTTTGACAATCATGCCAACCAGGCCGGGAACCACGCGGTTCTGTTGCGGGAGCTTTCGGATTCGGTGGCCGCTTTCTGCGACGATTTGGCACGCGACAAGCTGCTCGACCGCGTGCTGCTGGTTACCTACTCGGAATTCGGGCGCACGCTTTCGGAGCGGTGTGTACGCCACCGTCCTGGAACGCTGGCTCGGCGTGCCCAGCGAACCGATCCTTGGCGGCCGCTTCGAAACGCTGGACGTGCTGCTGTAACTCTGAAACTGAAGCACGCCGATTGCCGATGCGTCTCAGCGGTGAGTCAAACAGCAGGAGAAACCTATGGAGAAACTGGCGATTTTGGGCGGGCAGCCGGCGGTCACGATCAACAAGGAATTCCGCTGGCCGGCGATTTCCGAAGATATCGTCGAGGCCGTCGCCGAGATGGTGCGCAAAGGCGAACTTTCCGACACCGAATACGGTGACGCGACCCGTTTGCTGGAAGAAGCCTGGGCGAAATTCCTGGGAGTGGACTTCGCCCTGTCGCGGGTGGACGGAACCGCCGCGCTGCACTCGGCATGCTTCGCGGCCGGCGCAGGACCGGGCGACGAGGTGATCGTCCAGTCCTACACCTGGGTGGCCAGCGTGGGGTGCATCATGGCCGCCGGCGCTGTTCCCGTTTTTGCCGACATCGACCCGCGCACCTACACGCTCGATCCCGCCGACGTCGAGCGGCGCATTACGCCGCGCACCAGGGCCATCCTGCCCGTGCATCTGTGGGGTCACCCGACGGAAATGGACGCCATCATGGATATCGCGCGCAGGCATGGGCTGAAGGTGATCGAGGACGCCAGCCACGCGCACGGCGGCGCCTACAAAGGCCGCAAAGTTGGGACCATCGGAGATATCGGCTGCTTCAGCATGCAGGCCAGCAAGAGTCTGCCGGCCGGTGAGGGCGGCATGATGGTGACCAGCGACCGCCGCCTGTTCGAGCGCGCGCTGCTGCTGGCGCAAAGCCCCGGCCGCCTGAAGCTGCACATCCAGCTCGAAGAGCATCGGCCGTTTGTCGATACCGGTTTCGGCGGGTTCAAGTACCGCATCAATATACTCAACGCCGTCATCGCCCGCATGCTGCTGCCGAAGCTCGAGGAGCGCAACGCCATCCGGCAACGGAACATGGACCGGTTATCGGCGGGGCTTGCCGGCGTCACGGGCATCGGGCCCGCATATACGGCGCCCGATGTCACACGGGGCGGTTTCTATGGCTTCCCCATCCTCTATAAGCCTGAGGAATTGGACGGCCTGCCGATGGAGACGTTCCTCCGGGCGGTGAACGCCGAGGGTGTGCCGCTGAAACGCGACCGTTATCCGATGCTGCACCTGTGCGCCATGTACCGGCGGCAGAACCCCTTGGGCGCCGGCTGGCCGTGGAGTTTCTCGGACGCCACTCGCGCGGTCACTTACCAGCCGGGCGACCTCCCGGTGACCGAAAGCGTTTACCCGCGCCTGCTGCACATCGAGTCCTGGGATAAGGCGGAGCCGAGCGAGGACCTGTTCGAGCAATACGCAGAAGGCATCCGCAAGGTGGTGGACAACGCGCGCGCACTGCGCGCTGCGGGTGTGATTCCGACCGGTGTGTGAGGTGGGCGCGGTGAGGGTTCTGCTGATCTCCGCGAATACGGAAACCATGAACATGCCGACGCTTCCCCTGGGGCCGGCCAGCGTCGCGGCCGCAACCGAGAGCGCCGGCCACGACGTGCTCCTGCTGGACTTGATGTTTCAGCCAGACGCGCAGTCGGCCGCCACTGGCGCCGTGCGCGACTTTCGTCCCCAGGCTATTGGCGTCTCGGTCCGCAACATCGACGACCAGGCCATGGCCAATCCGCACTTCCTGCTTCCTCCGGTCAGAGAGATCGTCGCCGCCTGCCGAGGCGTCTCCAATGCCCCGATCATCCTGGGCGGCGCGGGCTACAGCATTTTCCCCGAGAGCGCACTGCGGTACTTGGGCGCCGACATGGGAATTCAAGGCGAAGGAGAGGCGGCTTTCCCCGCACTGCTGGAGCGGATCGGCGGCGGCGCCGACGTTTCCGACCTGACGGGCATTTGCCTGCCGGGCCGGCCCGCTCAGGCCGGACGCTTCACCAGAGATCTGGATGACCTGCCTCTGCCCGAGCCGCGGCTCTGGATTCCCGCGGGCGCCGGCCGCGGCGACCTTTGGGTGCCGGTGCAAAGCAGGCGCGGTTGTCCGATGGACTGCACCTTCTGTTCCACCAGCCTGATCGAGGGCAGGTCGGTACGAAGGCGTTCGCCCGCCCGGGTGGTCCGGTGGCTCGCCGCGCTGAACGACGCCGGATGCCGTAACTTCAACTTCGTCGATAACACCTTCAACCTGCCGCCCTCTTATGCCAAGGAACTTTGCAGCCGGATCATAGAAGCGGGGCTGGAGATCACGTTCTGGGCAATCATTTATCCCCAGTGGGTGGATGCCGAGCTGGCGCAACTGATGAGCAGGGCCGGGTGCCGCCAGGTCAGCCTCGGTTTTGAGAGCGGGTCCGACCGGATCTTGCGCGGCCTGAACAAGCGGTTCAGCCGGCAGGGGGTGCAGGCGGCCTCGAAGCTGTTCCAGGAAGCGGGGATGGCGCGCTGGGGATTCTTGCTGCTGGGAGCGCCCGGGGAGACGCGGGATACCGTCGAGGAGAGCCTGGCCTTCGCCGATTCTCTGAAGCTCGAGGCCTTGAACGTCACCGCCGGCATTCGGATCTACCCGCACACTCCGCTGGCGAGAACCGCGCTGGCGGAGGGAGTCACGGAACGCGATGCCGACCTGCTGTCCCCATGTTTCTATCTGGCGGCCGGGTTGAGGGAGTGGCTCCCGGAACGCGTCGCGGCATACAAAGCCTCGCGCCCCTGGGTCAACTAGTGTAGTGCGTCCAACGCTTCTTTACCTTTGGCTGCGGCCCAATGAACAGCCAGCGCCGGAGGCGTGGCCGAAAATAGCCCAACGATTTATCGCTGGGAAACTGAGAAAAAGGAGCCGAGTCCCGTAGGGACGACCGAACCTCCCGCAAATGGCCGGTTTCAGTCGTCCCTCCGGGACTCTTCGCGTTCGTTTACTACCCAGCACTGAAGTGCTGGGCTATTAT
>JAPKYU010000527.1 GCA_026394175.1 Acidobacteriota bacterium
AATGGCGCCCACCCAGTCGGCCACGTACGCGTCGTTGATGCGCTGGAAGGGCTGCTGGCCGGTGGTGCCCGGCTTGTTGTCGATGCCGTTATCGGTTCGATCTTCGGTGCGGTCGTTGGACGCGTGCCGGAAGAAAACGCGGTGCTTGTCGCCGAAGTTCCAGTCGAACTTCATGATCAGGATGTAAAACTTGTCCTTGTCAAAATAGTCGGGCATGTAAAGGTTGCCGTTCGAATACCGGTATCCCGGGGGCGACGGCCGGTTGGGCGAAGGCATGTACTTGGTAACCGCGGCCGCGATGGGGTTAATCCGAGCCGGCGGAATGATGTTCCCCGGAAAGACCTGGCGAGGGGAAGTGGTATTGCCGCTCGCATCGTAGGTGGCGGTGAGCGGATCGTAAATGGTGATCGCCTGTCCTACCGAGTTGGTCAGCTTGGAGAAGTTGCCCGTCCGCATCTCCGCTTCCGGCCAGGAGACGATCAGCGGGTTGGGGGTGCCCTCGCGATAAAGCTCCAGCGCTCCCATGTAGAACAGTTTCACCGGGCCGTCCTTCTTGAGCAGGCCCGGAAATCGCACCGGCCCTTCCACCTGGAAGCCGTACTGGTCCAGATAGTGATTGGGCCGCGGTGCGCCGCCGGTGGGATTTTTAGCGGTGGCCGCAATGGCGTTGTTCTGGAAGGTATTGGCGTCCAGCAGCGTGCGGCGCATGAACTCATACACCGTCCCATGGTGGGCGTTGGTGCCGGTCTTGAGCACCACGTTCATGATGCCGCTGCCGGTGTGGCCGTACTCGGAGTTGTAGATGTTGGCCATCAGATTGAACTCCTGCACGGCGTCGACGATGGGCATGTAAGCGATGTTGCTGCCGCCCATCTGGCCATTGTTGGACGCGCCGTCCAGCATGTACTCGGACGAAGAATCGCGGCCGCCATTCATCGACCACTGGGCCATGGCGCCGTTATCGAACGGGCGCTGCCAGATGGCCGCTCCGTTAAACGTCACGCCCGACATCATGGCGCCCAGCATGATCGGGTTGCGCGCGTTCAGGGGCATGTCCGCCACCTGCCGCTCGGTCACGATGCCGCTGCGGGTGGCGCTCTGCGTCTCCAGCAGGACCGCCTCCGCCGTCACCTGCACCGTCTCGGTCACCGCGCCGACTTCCAGCTTGATGTCCATACCCAGGACCTTGGCGGCTTCCAGGATGACGTTGTCGTGCACCGCCTGTTTGAATCCCGCGACCGTCGCCGTCACCTTGTAGGTGCCCGGGCGCAGGAACGGGATGGTGTAGGCTCCGCCGGCATCGCTTGTCGCCGTCGTGATTTCATTCGTGCCCACGTTGACGGCCTCGATTTTGACGTTAGGGACTGCCGCGCCACTGGCGTCAAGAACGTGCCCCGAGATGGTGGCGCGGAATTCCTGTGCAACACACAACGCAGCCAGCAGGCACAGGAGAAGAGAAATCACTGAGACTCTGAGTTTCATGTCAGCCTCCCCGCTTTAATGCGGTTTACGCCTGATCCAGGAACTTGGCAGGTCACCCTAAACCCCTCTGGGGGGCAGCTTATATCATAAGCAGACCTGAAAAAGTAGAAAATTGTTGTGCAGGTTGGCAAGGGTGGCGGCGGCCAGGCCTGTCACACGGCGAGGCGCGCCTTACAAGCACAGCGCCCGGTGGTCGGGATCCTCCAGCGGGACTTCGGCGTACAGCTTGTCGAGGAGGCCGGGGCCGAAGCGCGCCAGCAACGAGATGCCGGAATAGACGCGCTCCTGCGGCTCCTTGTGCGGGTGGATGACGTTCTCAATGACGGCGGCGTCGCGCTCCAGTTCGCCGGAGGAGCGGGCGGCGGCGCGACCCGCTTTCCGCTTCAGCTTCTCCAACTGGTACGACATCTTGCGGGCCGCCAGGGCGGCGGCACTGGCCAGCGTATGGTCCACCGGCTCGAGGCCCCGGCCAACTTCCGCCATGAGCGCGTTCAGCCGGCGCTGGTCTTCGGCGAAGCGGGCGGCCAGCTCGGCGGGGAGGAAGCGCGGCCCCATTTTCTCCCGCAAGCGCTGCGGGCCGGCGGCCACGTCGGCGATTTCCAGCCCATAGCGTTCCAGCAGTTGCCGGACCGTCGCATCGACGATGGTGAAGCCGGCCCGCGGGAAAACCACGGGCGCCCGGCCCAGCAGGCGACGGTACAGCGGGGCGGCCTGGGCCATGTAAGCCAGCTCCGCCGGCCCGCCTACGTACGCAACCGTCGGCAGCAGCGTGTCCTGAACGACCGGGCGCAGCAGGGCATTGGGCGAGAAATCCTGCGGCCGGCGCTCCAGCAGCTCGAGCAACTCGCCGGGCGACAGCGTCTCGTTGCCGGCTGCGAATGCCTCGCCGGAGCGGTGGAGCGCGGTCCGCCGCCCGTCCCGCTCCAGGAACAACAGGGTCGATTGTTCGGTGACGTGGACCTGGGCGTGGTAGCCTGCCTTCACCAGTTGCCTGTTGCGCTCCAGCAGCGCGTCGCGGAACTCGGCGGCGGAGACGATGGCCTGGCGGAAGACCCCCGCCGCCAGTTCCCGCAGCGCGGCATCGGTCGGATCCAGCAAAACCATGCCGAACGGCTCCAGCAGGCGGGCCATCAGCCGCCCGAACGCCGAGCTGAAGGTTTCTCCGGGCCGGTAGGCCTGCTCCAGAGCAGCGGCGATCTGCTCTTTGCCGGGCGATTCCGGCAACAGCGTGAGCGCGCGCTCGACCGACTGCTGGATGCCCGCGCTGAGCCGGATGCGCCCCACGGGTGCTCCGGCCGGGTGGGACGCGCCGGCGTCGGCGATGCGCTGGAGCCGGTACTCGGCACCGAGCAGGTAGGCGTGGTTCACCTCTTCCAGGTCGTGGTCATCGGCGGCCAGCCAGAACACGGGGACGCAATCGAGTCCGCTGCCGGTCAGCCAGGCGGCCAGGCGAATTGCGGTGAGTGCCTTGTACAAGGCGAACGCCGGGCCGCCGAACAGGCCCACCTGCTGGCCCGTCACAATGGCCGCGGCGCCCCGGCGCAGCCGGTCGATGTTGCCGCGCGACGGCTCGCCGGCTCCGAATGCGGCCGCCTGCTGTTCCAGCGCGGCCACCAGCGCCGCCCGGCCGGCCTGCGGGTAGCTCAGTTCCCGCGCCGCTCGAAAAAAAGATTCGCGATCGAAGGGGTTGAAGCTATAAAAAGACTGGACGCGATCGAAGTGGTAGAGCAGGTCGCCGAACAGGCGGCTGGTGTGCCCTACAACCGTCTGCTTGATGTGGTGGCAATCCATCGGCCGGACAGCGGATGGTAACATAACTTGGCTGTGGGCTGTAGGCTGTGGGCTGTGGGCCGCGGGTTCCCCCAGCCTACAGCTTACGGCCTACAGCCCACAGCCTACGTTCTATGATTCGCAGCCTGATAGTGGTTTCGCTGACGTTCCTGTACACGGTGCTGGCCGGGGCCATCTTCATCCCCTACACGCTGATCAGCCGGCGCAGCGCCGCGCTGTACCGCGCCGGCGTTTTCGGCATCCGGCTGGCGATGTGGCTGGGCGGCGTGCGGGTGCGGGTGGAAGGGCGCGAGCGGATCGACCCGCGCGCCACCTACGTCTTCATGGTCAACCATGTCAGCAACGTGGACGTCGCCGCCATTGCCTTCCTGCCGCGCGTGGTGGTGCTGACCAAACAGGAGGTGTTCCGCATTCCCGTCCTGGGACGCGCCATGCGCATGGTGGGATTGATTCCCGTCCCCCGAGGCACCCACCAGGCGGCGGCCACCGTGGAGGCGGGGGTGACGGCGCTGCGCGGCGGCCGCTCCATGATGGTCTTTCCCGAGGGAACGCGCAGCCCCACCGAAGAGATGCTGCCGTTCCGCAGGGGGGTGTTTGTCATGGCTATCCGCGCCGGCGTGCCGGTTGTGCCGGTCACCCTGTTGGGAACGCGCCAGATCATGCGTAAGGGCGACCCGCGCTTTCACCCCGGCCATGTCCGCATGGTGCTGCACGAGCCGATCCCCACCGCCGGGTTCAGCGAGCAGCAGCGCTTTTCGCTGGTCCAAAGCGTGCGCGACGCGATCGCCTCGGCGCTCGACAAAGGTTAACCCCTGCCGGCGACTGCCTCGGAAAAACGTCCGCCGGCACTTCACCTGGCACCTGCCGCCACCACGCGGTTGTGTCCGGAGCGGCCCACCGGCACGATCACATACGGCGTCTCGGTCTCCAGGTCGGGGTAGATTCGGCCGTTGCCTTGGCCATCCACGGCCTCGATGAAGTACATCAGGTCCCACTGCGGCACGATGAAGTCGCCGGGAATGTTCGCTTCGTACAGCCCGCTGTTTTGATCCCGCGTCATCTGGAGCGTCCGGTAGTCCTCGAACTGCGTCAGGTGGCGGTACCGCAGGCGAACGCTGCGCACCCCCGAGGGATCGGTGACGCGCGCGGCCACCCGCAGAGCTTGCCCCGGCTTTGCCGTGGCGGGGCGTTCAAGGCGAACCTCGGGCGGTCGCTGGTCGGCGGTGATCGTCACAACAAACGGCTCGGCCTGCCCCCTGGGCGGATAGACGGCCCGCCGGCCGCCGGCATCCGTCACCTCGATCACGTACCGCAGCTCGCCTTCGGCGGCGGCGTGCGGAATCTCCGCTTGGTAACGGCCGGGCCCCACTTGCCGCATGGCCGCGGGCTTGAAGCTGCCGCCCCGCTCGGCCGCCAGCACCACTGCCTGCTTCAGGCCGCCTTCCGCGCCGGCGCTGGCCCGAACCGTGAGCGCCTCGCCCGGCGCGACGCGGCGCACGGGCGTGTGCGCGATGAGAGGCTGGGAATTCGTCGGCGACAGCCGCGCCCGGCCGCGCTCTGTTTCGAGCTTCTCCAGCCCGGCGCGGAGCTTCTCGAGTTCTTCCTTCCAGTGCCGGCTGAAGCCGGTCCGGTGAACGCCGAAGGGAAGCGCGCTGCCGTACACATCGCCGGCGGCCTC
>JAPKYU010000600.1 GCA_026394175.1 Acidobacteriota bacterium
TGGCCAGCGCTTTTATAACAAGCCCGGCGGAGAAATGCAAATTGCTCGTTGCGATTGTGTGAACCACAAAGACACAAAGGACGCAAAGACCACGAAGCCAGGCTTTGTGTTCCTTTGTGTCCTTTGCGCCTTCGTGGTTCAGTCTCGGTCAAGGAGCGGCCGGGAGGACAATCGTAAACGTGGATCCTTTGCCCGGCTCGCTCTGGGCGGTGACGGTGCCGTTCATGCGCTCGACCACATGCTTGACGATGGAGAGGCCCAGGCCGGTTCCTCCCACGTCCCGGGAGCGCGCCTTGTCGACGCGGTAGAAGCGCTCGAAAATGCGCGGCAGGTGGGCGGGCGGAATGCCGATGCCGGTGTCGGCGACGGCAATGCGGACCTGGCCGCCGTCGGCCGGACCGCTTTCGATGCGCGCCTGTCCGCCCGGCCGGTTGAACTTGATGGCGTTGTCCAGCAGGTTGACCAGGGCCTGTTCCAGCCGCGTCTTGTTGCCCAGCACCACGGCCTCCTCGAGGATGGCCGGGCACAGCTCGACGCCGCGCAGGGCCGCTTCCGCCTCGACGGTCCGCAGGGCGGCCTCGATCGCCGCCCGCACGGAAACCGGTTCGGGCCCCGGCGCCGGCTGGTCGGCATCCAATTCGGCCAGCGTCAGAAGATCGGAGGCGATGCTGTTCAGCCGGATGGCGTGCGCCTTGATGATTTCCACGAACCGGCGATTGTTCTCGCGGTCCTCCAGCGCGCCTTCCAGCAGGGTTTCGGCGTAGCCGCCGATGGCAGTGAGCGGGGTGCGCAACTCGTGGGAGACGTTGGCGACGAAGTCGCGCCGCACCCGCTCCAGGCGCTCCAGCTCGGTGATGTCGTGGAGCACCGCCACCGCGCCGCGCCGGCCGGCCACGGTGAGCGGGGCGGCGTGCACGTCGAAGGTCCGGCCGCCCAGCGGGCCGGGCAGGCGCAGGCGCTGTTGCGAGGACTGACGCGAGATCACCGCGGCGCGCAGCATCTCCACAAACTCGCGGTCCGGCGCCAGCTCCTGCACCGGCATGGCCACCGGCAGAGCAGCGTTGGCGCCCACCAGCCGCGCGAAGGCCTCGTTGCGAAAGACGACGAACAGCCTCTGGTCCACGGCCACCACCGCCTCGCTCATGCCGGCCAGGATGGCTTCGCTGCGCTCGGCCTCGGCCGTCAATCCGCTGGAGAGGTCGCGGAGGCGGCTGCTCAGCCGGTTCAGGCAACCGGCCAGCGTCCCCAGGTCGTCGCCCGATTCGCGCAGGGGCACCTGCGACAGGCGGCCGCTCAGCAGCCCTTCCGCGAAGGCCCGCAGGCGCGCCACCCGCCGGGCATACAGCCGGGCCAACAGCCAGGTCCCGCTCACGATGATGGCGGCGGCCAGCAGCGAGACGGCGATCACCGGCGCCGTCCACCCGGCCTTCGATATCAGGGGGATGTCGAGCACACCGGCTGCCAGTCCGCCGACCAGCTGGGCCGGCCAGAACAATTTACCGAAGAGAACAGTGCGAGTGGTCATCAGGTGCCAGGGTTCTGCCTACAGCCCACAGCCTACAGCCCACAGCCTACAGCCTACAGCGTCATTCCTCGCTCGATTCCGGCGAGAAGCGGTAGCCGGCGCCGCGCACCGTCTGCAGGTAGCGGGGCCGGTCGGGCCGCGGCTCGATCTTCTCGCGCAGGTGCCGGATGTGCACATCGACGGTGCGTGGCGTGGCGAAATGATCGCGCCCCCACACCTCATCCAGCAGGCGGTCGCGGCTGAAAATGCGCCGCGGGTGCGCAACCAGGAAGTGAAACAGCCGGAACTCGAGCGCGCTGAGTTCCACCGGGCGGCCGCCCGCGCTGACTTCCTGGGTGCCCGCGTCCAGGCGAAACTGGCCGGTCACCAGCACCTCGGGGCCGATGGCGCGATCCTGCCGGCGCAGAACGGCCTTGACCCGGGCGACCAACTCGCGGGGGCTGAAGGGCTTGACCACGTAATCGTCGGCGCCCAGCTCCAACCCCACGACGCGGTCAATCTCCGCTCCTTTCGCGGTGAGAAAAATCACCGGGATGGTGCGCAGGCGCTCTTCGGCGCGCATCAGTTTGCAGATCGCCAGGCCGTCGATGTCGGGCAACATGATGTCGAGCAACACCAGCTCCGCGCCGCTGCGCCGCAGGTGATCGAGCGCTTCTCTGCCGCGCGCGAACGATTCCACCTCGAAACCTTCTTTGCGGAAGTTGTAGCGGACAAGCTCGACAATGTCCTTTTCGTCTTCCACCAGCACGAGGCGGCGCGGCATGGCGCAATTATACAGGCTACAGGCTACAGCCGAGCCGCGACCGTAAGGGAGCGTCCCCCAAACCGGCCCCGTCCGCGCAAGAGCCAGGG
>JAPKYU010000571.1 GCA_026394175.1 Acidobacteriota bacterium
TGCCCGTCGACGATCAGTAGTTTGATCGGCGCGCCGCACGCCGTGGCAGCGATCAGCAGGAAAGTGGCGATTCTCACTGAAACCGTTCCCATCGTCAATTGAGCACCCCCTCGGGGAATCGACATCCCGAGCACAAGCGCGGTGGCAAGCAGCGCCAAGCCAACGCGCCGTCCCTGAGTAACCGAAAGGACCAAGGAATTAACACTCGTTTCTTTTTGCCTCACCCCTTCTTTAGGATCCAGAAATGCGGTGGGTCCGGATCTGAAGGTCTCCGCCCACTCACTCTGGGACGCTTAGCCACAGTCGCTAAGCGTTAAACCGGGTATTCCAGGTGAACTTCTCGGCACGGGTCAGCATACATCCATTTACAGTTCTTCGATCCGCAAAAATGCGATTGTCTTTTGCTCCGGTCGTCAATCCCTGGACAGTCGGCGTGCAGAGAAGTGATCCCAAACTTACTGAGCATTTCAGTCTTGAGGAATTCGTGCGCAACGGTCACGGCCTGCCAAACGAGCCGCCCGCCGATCTGCTCATCGCCTTGGCGGCCGTTGGCAGCCATGACGCGCTGCGCCAGGTGCCCACGCCTTCATGATCGGCGGGCTGCTCCAACCAGCAAGCTGTACCGCAGAGACGCGGAGAACGCAGAGAAATATTGCCAGCCTACTTGCGAACATAGTTTTGGGCGAATTCGATGTCCTGTTCCACATTGGAGGTTAATTGGTTTAGATCGAAATAGCCGATGCGTGTGAGTAGCTGTGGCTTGTATTGCGCCGTAGCGGTGGCCGCGTATTTCTTCCAGTGCTCCAGGGCGGCGCGCAAGTGCGCGACCGCGGATCCCTTCTTCTTGGCATCGCCGGTGCGATCGAACAGCGCCAGATCGATGGCGCCGAGGATCTTCTCGGCGTAATAGTCCCCCAGGTGGGCCATGGCTTCGTAGTCGCCCAGCGTGAAGCGCAGTTCCTTGCTCCTGGCGGCCGGGCGCAGTTCCGCAACCAGGCGCAGCGTGGCGGCGGCGTTGGACTTCAGGTCTTCAGCCACCTGAATCGGCGTCATGCCCTGGGGTTGCTTCCCATCGGCGAGGGCCTGAAGGTACTCGGGGATGCTTAGCACGCCGCTGCCCAGCATCGGCTGCACCTTCATGAACTTCTCGACGGTGTAGAAGCCGGTTCCCTTCAGGTAGCCGGCGCAGGCTTCGGGGAACCACTGAATGTCGATGTTGCCCCACGAGAAAGTGGTTGCGCGCGGAATGATTTTCGAGGCGTGCGATGAAGCGGCGAAAAGTTTATCGGCCGGCACTTCCGGAAAGCGAGCGGCCAGCGTGCGCTCGAAGAGCGCATCGGGCAGCGTTGGCTCGAAGCTCAGCCGGCCCCAAAGCATGAAGCTGTACCACTGCTTCTTGATGACCAGCTTGCGCGGCAGATCCGGCTCGCGGCTCATGAATTCGCGCCCCCAGGTGTAGCCGTCCGGGCCCATGTACTGGCGGTGGATGAGCCGGAATTGACGGTTCGGCTGAAGCTTCAGGGCATCGCGAATGCCTTCCCCGTACGTCCTCCACAGCCACTTTTCCTTTGAGAATTCGCCCTGATTTACGGGCATATGCTCGCCGGCGGTGATGCCGATGCCGGCCAGCAGCGGATACGTCAGGATGGTTTCCCGGACGCTTTTGCGGAAATAATCGATGGTTGTGAGATTGGTCTGGTCCGACGTGATGCCGTACTTGCCCTCGGCCCCGAAGGTGAAGACGTTCCAGGTGAACAGGTAGACCTCGATGCCGCGGTCATGCGCGTACTGCATCACGTCGCGCCAGAACTTGATCTTCTCCTCGATGCGCATCCTCTTGATGGTCTCGAGGTGAGCGAGAATCTCCGGGCTGCTCATGTCGGTGCCGTTATGGCGGTGGTCCTCGAACCTCACCGTGGTGCGCTTCACATCGGCCAGGGCCACATCGGGATACTCCGGCACTTTCACCATCGATGGAAAGGGGTGCAGATTCCAAAGGCTCAGCACGTTGTAGCGATGGCGGGCCATTTCGTCCAGAAACTCCGACCAGAAAGCCATGCTCCACATTTCGGGGATGTTCTGCTGGGCGGAATCGGAAGCATCGGAATAGCTGGGAGTGCGGGCATCGAGCGGGATGTTGAACTTGATGCCGCGCTTGGCGATGTATGGGGTGTGCTCCTCGTCCTTGATTTCGGCGAGCGTGCCCAGGCGAATCGATTCGGCGATGTCCAGTCCGCCATACATGGCGCCGGCGGGCCCGCCGCCCAGAACCACATACGTGGTCGCTCGCTTGCGGATGGCGTAGCTCTGAGGATCAGAGGCGTGGAAAGCCGCCAGCTTGAGCCCAGTGGCCATGCGGCGGCTTTCCTCCGGCGAGGACGCGAGGACGAATTGCAAACCATTGCCGGACTGGCCCACGGCCGTGAGGTCTCTTTCGGTGACCGTGGTTTCTTTGGCTTCGAGCGCCTGCCGGATGTCGGAGGCGGCAAAGCGCGCGGCCGGCACATTGCGCTCGAAATAGATTACCGCACTTGCGGCGCCGGCCAACTGCGCGCCGGCGAGAATCAGAGCAAAGCAAGTGATCAGGCGAACCATATATCAAAACAAACTTGCCACAGAGCCGCGACCGGGCGTCGACGCCCGGTTCATAGTAGCCAGAAACTAGTAAGCGCTTTAGAATCAGTCGGCGCCTAAAGAGTTTCAGGAAAGACACAGAGGCACGGAGAAGATATCCAGGTCTTTCTCCGTGTCTCTGTATCTCTGTATCTCTGTGGCCATTTTCATTCAAAAGCGCAGCTTGAACGCAACCTGCATCAGCGCGGGTCGCGCGCGTGAGAGAGGATGCCGAAGCTGGGCCCTAAGTCTGCGCAATCTGCGGATGGATCTACATCTCGCGGCGGCCCTCCAGCGCCTTGCTCATGGTCACTTCGTCGGCGTAATCCAGGTCGCCGCCCACCGGAATCCCCATGGCGATGCGGCTGACGCGAACACCCAGCGGCTTCAGCAGCTTGGAGAGGTACACCGCGGTCGCTTCGCCTTCCACGTTGGGGTTGGTGGCCAGGATGATCTCCTCGA
>JAPKYU010000573.1 GCA_026394175.1 Acidobacteriota bacterium
GGCACAACATCGTCCTGCGCAGCATGGGGCGCGGCTCCGAAGAGGATCCCTGCTTCTTCCTCGCCGCCGCCGCCGCCGGGCGCGTGGCCGCCGAGCTGCTGAGCGGCTAATTTTCGGAGTGCGGCGGCTTCCCGATGTGTCGGGGCCGCTTTCCCTTTTTATAAGGTGAGGCTGATTAGAGATAATCCCGAAGGGATGCCAGTCAATAGCCAGGGGTGGAGCGAAGTGGAACCCCTGGGAGAGTAGAGATAATATGCCCAAGCCCTGAAAGGGCGACAGCTTCGTTCCTGCCGCCCTTTCAGGGCTTGACGCTTGTCTGTCACCGGTCCCAGGGGTTCCGCTTCGCTTCACCCCTTGTATATTGTCACCATCTCCGTAACCCTTTAAGGTAACGGGTAGCGGAGACGCCCAGCCCCCGGTGGGAGACTCGCTGAAAGACCCCTAAGACCTTACGAGTCTGTTAGCCGGTGGGCGGTAGAGCTCGGAGAGTATCGAAGCCCCCCACCAGGGTGAGGCTGCATGCACAAGGGTGACCGAGGCCACCTACTGGGCTGAGCGTCTCCCACTCAGCATAGCGAGGTACACCATGTACGACAAGATCCTGGGCATTGATATTGCCAAAGCGACCATCGATGTCGCGCTCTTACCGGTCCAGACGCCCATCGCGGGACAGACCGATCGTCCGTGCCGGCATCACGTCGCCAACACGCCAGACGGCTTTGCCACGCTCACCGCCTGGTTGACGGCGCAGGGCGTTCAGCACGTCTACGCCTGTTTTGAGGCTACCAGCACCTATGGCGAGGCGCTGGCGGCCTGGTTGGTGGCGGCTGGCCACACCGTAGTCCGCGCCAACCCCTACCAGACCAAACATTATGCTCAGAGCGAACTCCAGCGGAATGGCACGGATCGGCAGATGGCCGCCTGCATCGCCCGCTTCGCGCGGGAACGCCAGGCCCAGTTGCCGCAGTGGACGCCGCCGGATCCCGCCCTCTATACGCTCCAGGATCTCGTCCGCTTGGCCGAGGATCAGCAGCAGCTCCTCGGGGAAGTGCGCAATCGTCTGGAACGTCCCGGGCATACCGCTTTTGTCGTCGCCTCCTTGACCGAGACGGTGCAGCATCTCGAACAGCAACGCGCTCAGACCCTGCAGCAGATCCAGCGCCTCATCGCCGAACAGCCGACTCTCATCGCCCAGGTCGCCTTGTTGACGACCATCCCGGGGGTGGCGACCACCACCGCGGTCGCCCTCCTCGCCGAACTGGGCGATGTCACCCGCTTTGCATCGGCACGGCAGGCGGCCGCCTATGCGGGGCTCACGCCGGCGGCGAACCAATCGGGCACCACCGTGTCGACGACGCCACATTTCGCCCAACATGGGAATCGTCGGCTCCGTAAAGCCCTGTTCTACCCCGCGCTGGTGGCGATTCGGCATGATCCGCGGCTCCGGGCCTTTTATCAGCGCCTACGCGCCGCGGGCAAGGCCAAAATGTCGGCCGTCGGGGCGGTGATGCATAAGCTGTTGAAGATCGCAGTCGCCTTACTCAGAACCAAGAAACCTTATGATCTCTCAGTAGGACTGCAACCGCTATTGACAAATTAATAGAGTATCTGGCTATTGACTGTCATCCCTTCGGGATTTACCGGAAGATTCATGAGCGACTGGCTATTGACTGTCATCCCTTCGGGATTTACCGGAAGATTCATGAGCGACTGCACTCCGAAAGTTGT
>JAPKYU010000270.1 GCA_026394175.1 Acidobacteriota bacterium
TGGCGCTGGACATCGGCATGCTCTACAGCCAGCGGACCCAACTGCAGCGGGCCGCCGATGCCGGCGCCCTGGCCGGCGCCTTCACCTTCGTCTCGGAGCCGTTTGCGGCGCAACCGGCCACGGCCACCGCGCACGCGACGGCCGCCTCCACCAACAACCTGGTGGACAACACGGCCCTCGCTTCCGGCGAAGTAACCGTGAACGTGGACACCGCCAACCGGCGGGTCACCGTCAATATCGCCCACCCAGAGAACACCTTCCTGGCCCGGGCGTTCAACATCAACTCGCTGACGATCCACGTGACTGCGGTCGCCGAGGCCGGCCCAACGGCTAACGGCGGCGCTTGCGTGAAGCCCTGGTTCATCCCCAATACCATTGTCGATAAGGCGGATGATCCCTGCACGGCCTGCGCGGCCGGAAAAACGCTGTTGCAGAACAACCAGGTGACTCCGTATGCCTTGTCCCTCATCCAGTCGTCGGGAACCGGCAACCAGCTTCTGATCAAGCCGCAGCAGCCCGCGAATGCCATCGGGCCCGGCCAGTTCTATGCCATTCAGTTGCCTGGATCGGGCGGCGCCAGCGACTACCGCGATAACATCGGCTACTGCAACCCCGTTTCGATTATGTGCCGCAACTTTTACTCGGTGGAAACGGGCAACATGTCCGGGCCGACAGTGCAAGGCGCAAAGACATTGATCAATTTCCCCACTCAGGATACCTACCTCGGTCTGGGGCAGTACCAAAGACCGGACGGCACCATCAGCGACACCAGCCAGTCCCTGATCCTCGCACCGATCTGGGACACCTGCAACATCTCCGGATTCTGCCCGGGCGGCAAATTCGGCACGGGCACCAACGTAAGCGTCCAGGTGATCGGGTTTGGGCTGGTTTTTGTCGAGGGCGTGCAGGGAGGCGACGTCGTGGTGCGCCTGATTAATGTGACGCCGTGCGGGCTGATCCCGGTTCCGTCGACGGCTCCATACGCGATACCGGTGAGGCTGGTGCGGACTGATTGATTACACAATTCCGGAGAGCCAAGAGCGATCGCAAGGGAACGGACCAAGGGGAAGAAGGATATGGCGTTTACCAGTATCAAGGTAGGGATTATCAGCAAGGCGGAAGAGACGTCTCAACGGCTGCGGGCCCAGGTGGAAGCCACGCGGCTGGCATCGGTCAAGCTGGATGCCAACGAATACTGCAGCAGCAAAACGGACCCCCTGGCGCGCCGTTTCGCCGAGGCCCAGCCGGACATCATCGTAATCGATCTGGATGACGCCAGCGGCGGCGTTGCCTGCCTGGGCGTGCTGCACGCAGTCCTGCCGCGGACCTGGTTGTTGGTGAGCACCTCGCTGAGCGACTCGCAGTTCCTGATTGAGGCGGTACGGGCGGGCGCGCGCGAGTTTCTCCCCAAACCAATTACACCCGCCAGCCTGGCGGTCGCCTTCCGGCGCTTTGTGGAAGAAGTTCAGCAGCCGTCCAGGGCGGCGGCCGATGGCAAGATCTATTGCGTGGCGCCGGCCAAGTCGGGCTCCGGGGCCACAACTGTTGCAGTGAACCTGGCGACGGCGCTGGCCGAGGCCCCCGATACCCGGGTGGCTCTGATCGACATGGGACGTCCGCTGGGTGACGCCGCCGCGTACCTGAATCTGCGCCCCAAGCACAACATCACCGACGTGTTGCGCGCGGCCGAGCGGTTGGACTCGATCCTCTTGGAAAGCTACGCCAGCAGGGTTGGCAACCTGGCGGTGGTGGCCGCCCCGGAGGCCTTCCATCCGGGGCCCTTCGGCGGGTTGGAGGAATTGCCAAGGTTGCTTGACGTGGCCGCCCGCACCTACACGCACACCGTGGTCGATCTGCCGATCGCGCCGGACCCGCGGGAATTGCAGGTATTCGCGGACATCTGCGCGCAGTTCCTGCTGGTGATGACCCCGGAACTGCCGTCGGTCTGGGGGGCTGGCCGCCTGCTCCGCTTCCTGGACGGCTTCAGGCTGAACGACCGCCTGTGCCTGGTTTTGAACCGCACCGGCAAAGAAGACCCGATGGACCAGACCGAAATCCAGAGGGCGCTGGAGCGCCAAGTCTTCTGGCGGCTGCCGAATGACTGCCAGGCGGTCAGGCAGGCCATCAGCACCGGCAGGGCGGTGGTCTCGCTGAACGGCTCGCCGCTCTCCCGCAGTTGCCGGGGACTGGCCCAGCGCATCAGCGGGCTGAGCGTGGCGGCCGAGAAACGCCGCGGCCTGTTCGGGCTTTTTGCCGCATAGCAAGAAAGAATTGGGAGAACATAATCATGGCTGACGTAGTGACGATGACGCCGAGCAACGGATTCGGGGACCTGAAACTCCGAATCCACAGCAAGATTCTCGAGGAAATCGATTCTGAGAGTCTGAGCCGTTTGAACGAACAGACCGGGCGGGAACGAGTGCGGCTGGCGATCCGCGATATGCTGCAGCGGGAAAGGACACCGCTGGCGCATGCCGAGCGTGAGCAGGTTGTGGTGGACATTGTCGACGAGCTGTTCGGCCTGGGGCCGATCGAGCCGCTGCTGGCCGACCCGGCCGTTTCCGACATCCTGATCAATGGTTCCCAAAAAGTCTATATCGAACGCCGGGGCCTGCTGGAGAAGACCGACATCCGCTTTGCCGATGACCGGCACCTGATGCGGATCGTGGAACGGATCGTGTCGCGGGTGGGGCGGCGCGTAGACGAATCCTCGCCCATGGTGGACGCCCGGCTGCCCGACGGTTCCCGCGTCAACGTCATCATCCCGCCGCTGTCGCTGGAGGGCCCGGTGGTTTCCATCCGGCGCTTCGGCCACGACCCGCTGACGGCCCTGGACCTGCTGGGCAACAGCACCCTGATCCGGCCCATGCTCGACCTGCTGGAGGCCACGGTACGGGGCAAGCTCAACATCATGATTTCGGGCGGCACCGGCGCCGGCAAGACTACGCTGCTGAACGTGCTCTCGTCCTTCATCCCCGAAAACGAGCGCATCGTCACGATCGAAGACGCGGCCGAGCTGCAGCTCAAGCAGGAGCACGTCGTGCGCCTGGAGACTCGCCCGGCCAACATCGAGGGCAAGGGCGCGGTGCGCCAGCGGCAACTGGTGATTAATGCGCTGCGTATGCGCCCCGACCGCATCGTGGTCGGCGAGGTCCGCGGCGAAGAAGCGGTGGACATGCTCCAAGCGATGAACACCGGCCATGAGGGGTCGCTCACCACCATTCACTCCAACAGCCCGCGCGACGCCCTGATGCGGCTGGAGACCATGGCGTCCATGGCCAACCTGAACCTTCCGGAGCGGGCCATCCGCCAGCAGATCGCATCGGCCATCAACATCATCGTGCAGGTGGCCCGCCTGCCCGACGGCACCCGCAAGCTCACCACCATCAGCGAAATCACCGGCATGGAAGGCCCGGTGATCACCATGCAGGACCTGTTCGTGTTCGAGCGGCACGGCTTCGATAAGGAGCAGCGCGTGCGCGGCCGCTTCCGCCCCGAGGGCATCCGGCCGAAGTTCGGCGAGAAGCTGCTGGCGCGCGGCGTCAGCCTGGACGTCGACATGTTCCTGTACGATCAGCAGCGGCGGGCCGCCTAGGCAGTAGGCAGTAAGCAGTAGGCAGTAGGCAGTAAGCAGCGAGGCAGCACGGCAGCCAGGCATTTGATGCCCTGCCGGCCGCCTCCTGCTTACCGCGAAAGGAGAAACAGCAATGGTTGCGTTGATCATTTTCCTGGTTTTCGTAGTGAGCTTCGGCCTGCTGCTGAGCGCACTGTACTTCTTCGTGGAGGTGCCGGCGGCCAAGCGGCGGGTGCGCGAGCGCCTGGCCGCCCTCCAGCAGACCTCCCTGACGCAGGCCGACGAGGACACCGAGCGCCTGATCATGCGGCAGGAGTTGATGAGCCGCATCCCGGCGATCGACCGGCTGCTGCTGAGGCTCCGCTGGGTCACCAAGCTGCAGTTGTTGATCGAGCAGGCGGGAATTAAGATGCCGGCGGCCAGCCTGGTGCTGATGTCGCTCGGTATCGGCCTAGCCGGTCTGCTTCTGGGCTTGTTGTTGCCCGTGCCGCTGCCCATGGTGGTGATGCTGGCCGCCGCCGCGGCCGCCGCTCCTTTCGCCGTGGTGGCCTTGAAGCGTAAGCAGCGTTTTGCCAAGTTTGCCGAACTGTTTCCCGACGCCGTCGACCTGCTGTCGCGCGCCGTGCGGGCCGGCCATGCCTTCACCACCGGCTTCGCGCTGATCGGCAGCGAGATGCCGGAGCCGGTTGCGGGCGAGTTCCGCACCGCCTACTCGCAGCAGAACCTCGGCCTCCCGTTGGACGACACGCTGAGGAACCTGACCCTGCGCATCCCGCTGACCGATGTCCGCATCTTTGTTTCGGCGCTTCTCATTCAGCGGGAATCGGGCGGGAACCTGGCTGAGATCCTCGACAACCTCGCGTACGTGATCCGCGAACGCTTCCGGATCCTCCGCCAGGTGGAAATCCTGTCGGCCGAGGGGCGCATTTCGATGTGGGTTCTGATGGGCGCCCCGATCGTCGGCGCCGTCCTGTTGTTCCTGATTAACCCGGACTACATGAGTCGGCTCTTCACGGATCCATGGGGGCGGATCGCCCTGGGCACCGCCGCCGGCATGCAGTTCATCGGGTACCTGATCATTCGCAAGATCGTGCGGATCGAAGTGTAGACAGGTGCCGGGTGTCAGGTTTCAGGCGTGAGGGCAAGAGAGAGGCCTGGCGCCTAAGGAGATTGCTGTGAAGCTCGCGTTGTTAACTGGCGTTATCGGGGTGCTGGTCTTCTGTGGCCTGTTGCTGGCTTTGTACGCTATCGTGCGGAGCTGGACGCTGCGCCGGCGCGTTCGCGCGACGGAGGCCGAAAAGCAGGGCGTTTTCAGCCTGGACCGCTATAAAGAGGGCCTCAAGCAGATCTTTAAACCACTCGGCGAAATGGTTCCGCGTTCGCCCGAGGACATGTCCAGGCAGGAACGGCGGCTGGTGGGGGCTGGCTTCCGCCGCAAGGACGCGGTCGTCCTCTTCTTGGGCAGCCAGGTGGCCACGGCCATCCTGTTTGCGTTGGTGTTCGCCTTCACCGGCCAGCTTTACAGGCACGTGCTGCTGTTCCTGGTCGTCTCCGTGTTTCTCGGCGCCGCGCTGCCGGACCTCTGGTTGAGGCGTTGCATCACCACCCGCAAGCACAAGATACAACTGGCATTGCCGGATGCGTTGGACCTCGCCGTGGTTTGCGTCGAGGCCGGGCTGGGGCTGGACCAGGCGCTGGCCCGCATTTCCCAAGAGATCGGAGTCTCACATCCGGAACTGGCCGACGAGCTGCGCGTGCGCAACATGGAGATCAACCTGGGCCGCACCCGCACGGAAGCCTTCCGCAACCTGGCCGGCCGCACCGGCGTCCAGGACTTGAGAGCCCTGGTGGCCATCCTGATCCAAACCGACCGCTTCGGCACCAGCGTCGGCCAGTCGCTGCGGGTGTTTGCCGACTCAATGCGCGTGAAGCGGCGCCAGCGCGCCGAGGAGCGCGCTGCCAAGATCGCCATCAAGATGCTGGGGCCGCTGGTGTTGTTTGTTTTCCCCGCGGTCCTGGTGGTGGTTGTCGGGCCGGCCGTGATCGGCGTGATCCGCGACCTATTGCCGGTGCTCACCAACGGACCCAGGTAACAGCTCCAGCCAGCTAACAAAACCGGGCGGGCCGGCCGGCTTGTACCTCCGCCAGGGCACGGGAAAGGAGTGATTCCGCATTTCATGAAGACACGGTGCGTGTTCTACGCTCTGCTGGCTTTGATGGGGCTCCACATCTGGTTCTTCGTCGCACTAGCAGACAAGACCCTGGCGGGATACACCGATTTCTCGGCGTTCTACGCGGCGGGCAGGATCGCCGCGGAAGGCAAGGCGGGAGACCTGTACAACTACGAGACCCAGAAACGCGTGCAGGATCCGCTGTTTGCCGGCGTCGAGCGAGACGGTTACGGCATCCCGGTCCCCGGACCCATGCTGTACTACCACCCGCCGTTCGAGGTGCCTGTCTTCCGGCTCCTGGCCTATCTCTCTTACCCCTGGGCCTTCGGCGTGTGGGCCCTGGCATCCGTGGCCGTTCTGCTCATCATACCGCTGGTGCTGCGCGCGCATGTTGCCGGACTGTGGCGGGCTTCTCCGCATTTTGTCGCGCTGTCGTGCGTAGCTTTCTTCCCCGCCTTTATCGCCGTGCTTCAGGGGCAGGACTCGATTCTTCTGGCGCTGTTGTTCGTGCTGGCCTGGGTCAGCCTGAAGCAGGGGCGCGAAGCGGCGGCCGGAGGCCTCCTGGCGCTCGGCTTGTTCAAGTTCCATTTCGTCCTGCCGGTTGTCGTGCTGTTCCTGTTGCGCAGGCGCTGGAGGATGCTGGCCGGCTTTTCGATTGCCTCGGTCCTTCTGCTGGCCGTGTCGTTCCTGGTAGTCGGCGTGAAAGGGATCATGGAGTATCCGGGCTTCCTGCTGGAGCTGAACAGCGGGCTGCAGTCGCGCGTCCTGCAGGCCTTGCGCGGCATCTTCCCGTTCGCCATGCCTAACCTGCGCGGTGTCCTGTTCATGGCGCTGTCCGGTTTTTTGCCCGAATCGTTGGTCACGCCGGCAACGCTGGTCGCCTCCGCGGCCTTGCTTCTATGGTGGGGGCGCCGTTCCGCCCGCCTTTTCGCGCAGGCGCGCGCCCTGGACCTGGTGTTCTCGTTGGATATCTGCGTGGCTGTTCTGGTGAGCTTCCACGCGCAGTTGCATGACCTGACGCTGCTGGCTCTGCCGATTGTCCTGGTCCTCAATCGCGCGCTTGAAGACGAGGCTCCCGGCTGGCTTCGGTGGGGAGTGGGGTTACTGGCGGCGCTGTTCTTCTTCACGCCCGCTTATCTGCCGTTGCTGCAGCGGGGGTGGCAATTCCTGCTGGTTGTCCCGATTTCGCTGCTGGCGCTGGCCGCCGGCCGGCAGTTGCGGCCCGGCGCCGCCCAGCCGGCCGCTGAACCATACGCGCTGCTGGCAGGGCACATGCCACCTGCCGACGCGTAGTCCCCTACTCTCTCACGGCCACGGCTCTGCCGCCCGCGCCACGCGGCAGCCGGCAGCCGCCGGCCGAATCACGCCTTCTTGGGGGCTCGGGTCGTCACTTTCTGTGTCTTCTCGTCGAAGAACAGCATCTGGCCGGTGCGGTAGGACTCGACCGACATGGCGATGGGCACCATGGCCTTGAAAGCCGTCAGGCCGTCGAGCACCGGTTTCTCCCGCGTGCGCATGCAGACGATGAAGTTCTCGTAATGCGAGGGCCGCGGCTCCACGGTGATCTTCACTTCGTCGGAACCGTACTTCTTCTTGAACGCCTCGGCGACGTGCCTCTCGGGCGTCACCGTGATGTAGTCGGTCCGGCCCTCGAACATGCCGTGCTCGACCATCACGATGGTGCCCTCATAGCCCCGGATCAGGCCCGGGATGTGGCGGCTGTTGGCCATCGAAGAACTTAGCACCACGCTGTGCCCGCTGGGATAGTCGGCCACCAGCATGAAGGTGTCGGGCACCTCGCGCTCATCCTTGTACACGTAGATGCCGCCGGTGCCGCACACCCGGTACGGGAACTCGCCGCCGCCCCAGCACAGGTTCAGGGGCGCCACCACGTGGTAGAACAGGTCGGTGGCGATGCCGCCCGAGTAATCCCAGTACTTGCGGAAGCGGAAGAAGCGGTCGGCATTCCAGGGAATCTTGGGGGCGTTGCCCACCCACATCTTCCAGTCCACGTAGTTTTCGCCACCGGCATCGGGGCCCGCCTCGGGCTCGATGGGCCAGTTCCACTCGCCCGGCGGTTGCTGCTTGCCGTTCCAATTGCGATGGTACGAGCCCTGGCTCAAGATCATCTTCCCGATCATGCCGTCCTGGATAGCCTTGCGCGCTTTCCACCACTGGTCCGCGGAAGTGGTCTGTGAGCCGATCTGGAGGATCCGTTTGGTCTTCAGCGAGGTCTCGTAGACTTCCTTGGCCTCGTCGACCGTGCGG
>JAPKYU010000513.1 GCA_026394175.1 Acidobacteriota bacterium
GCCTCGGCGATGGCGGCCTCATCGGCGTTGCTCACCGCGTCCAGCAGCGCGATTTCAACCCCGCTCTGGCGCGCCCGCTCGATTTCCGCAGCCAGCCGCCCGGCGCCCGCCTGCACGGCCCCGAGCGGGATCAGCCCCACGCGGCGGCCGGTCTGCGCCCGCAGCAGCCGCACCAGGTTGGAATCGGTCATCGGCGTGACCGGGTGGTGGCGCATGTGCGACTCGGAAAGAAGCTGCGGGCCCACGAACAGGTGCCCCAGGTACTGGGTGCGCTCGTTGACCGGCAGCGCCGGCACGGCCACAGTGAAATCGATCCCCATGCGGCTCATCAGGGCGTCGATGACCGGGCCGATGTTTCCCTCGGGCGTGGAGTCGAACGTCGAGCAGTATTTGAAATGAATCTGCCGCGGCTCGAGCCGCTCCAGCAGGCTGAGCGCCTCGATCGATTGCCGCCGGGCCTCGGCCGCGGGATTGGACCGCGATTTCAGGCAAATGACCGCCGCCTGGTACCGGCCGCGCAACTCCCCGATGAAACCGGGTTCCTGGAGGCCGAACACCTGCACCGTGCGGACGCCGCCCTCACTCACCATGGCGGCGACATCCGAGCCGCCCGTGTAGTCGTCGGCAATCACGCCCAGCAGACAGTCAACAGCCATTGGTATCGATCTTAGCAAGAGTTTTTGAACCACCAAGGCACAAAGCACACAAGGATCACAAAAATTTCTCCTAAGTGATTTCGCTTGGTGGTTCTTTGTGTTCTTTGTGCCTTTGTGGTGAACGACCGCGCGGATTACCGCGGCGGGGCGGGGGCCCGCGCCACCTTCCCCCGATAGGCTTCCTCGATGGACACCCCGTTCTCTTCGAGCGTCAGCCCCAGCGCCCGCTGCAACGCCACCTGCGCCTTTCCGCAGGCGCCGCGGGCGGCCACTTCGGTGGAGCGCGCCTGCGCCAGAAAGCTCTGGTATTGGGTAATCAGGAAGGTGGTGGAAATGCCGACCCCGTACCGCTTCTCTTCGCTCGCCAGCGACTGCTCCTGCAGTTTGCGGGTCTGCACCGCCGCTTCGTAGGCCGCGCGCGTGCGCTCCACGGCGATCACCGCGTTCTCGACCTCCAGCCGGACCTGGTTTTCCAGTTGCTGGCGGCGGATCTGCGACTGGCGAAGCTGCAATTGGTCGCGCGCGTAATCGGCCTCCGCAACGCGGTTGCGGAGCGGCAGGCTGAGCTGGATCCCGAGGCCGTAGGTGGGGTAGTTGCGCCTCAGGACCTGCTCAATGGCCAGGCCGAAGCCGCCAAGGAACACGGGCGCGGAGGTCGATCCGAACACGCCCCCGGTGGTGGCCAGCGGATTGACCTGGCCGGCGAGGGCGTTGTTTTGCGCCGTGGCCACGATATCCACTTCCGGCCGCAGCAGGTTCCGTGAGCCCTCCAGGCTGATTTCGGAATTCTCGATCTGCAGGCCGGCGGCCGCCAGGTCGGGCCGGTTCTTGAAGGCCTCGGCGATCAGATCCTGGATGGGCCGGGGTTTCTCCGGGCCCGGCGGGGGGACCGTATCGGTGGTGGCAATACGGGCCTCGCGGACGGCCGGGTCGGCCGTGCCGCGCCGCGTGAGCACCGTCTTCAGAATCAGTTCCTGCTCGCGGGCCAGGGCCTGGGAGTTGATCAGGTCCTCGCGCGCGGCGCCCACCTGCGCCTGCGCCCGCACCACCTCGATCTCGGCCAGCGTGCCGGCCTTGAACTGGGCCTCGTTGTCGGCCTGCAGCTTCTGTGCCAGGGCCAGCGTTTGCTCCTTCACCCTCACGTCTTCGTTCAAACTCACCAGGTCGTAGTACAGCCGGATCACGCCGGAAACGGTGCTGATCACCTGCTGGCGGAAGACCAGGTCCGACACCTTTCGGTTATTGTTGGCGATGCGGATGAAGCGCCGGTTCATCTTGATCCCGTAACCCCGAAACAGCGGCTGGACCAGCGTCAGGCCCAGGCTCGCGGTGGTGAAGGGGTTGACGCTGGTGCGGACCGAATTCGTCTCCTGCGAGTTGGCGGTGTAAGCGAGGCTCAACTGGGTGCCGGTGCTGAATCCTTTCTGCACGCCGGCGTTCTGCAGGACGATGCGGCTGATCAAGGTGGCGGCGCCGGCAATGAGGGGGTTGGATTGGGGCGTGGTCTGGTGCGTGCCGCTAAGCTGTCCGATCAGAGTGGCGTCGAAAACAGGGACGGGCGGGCCGCTGGACTGCGGCGTCGTCCCGGTGATCGACAGGCTGGCCTGCTGGGAAACGACGACCGCCAGGTCGCTGATGTTGGCCGGCACCGAACTGGAGAACGCGAACGAAGCGGCGGCGGCGTTCAACAGCGGGCTGTTGGGCCCGCCGATGCCCGCCGGCGTCTCCCCCACCGACAGGGCCACGCCGCGCGCCTGGCCGCCTCCCTGGGTCCGCAACACGTCCGTGTCGGCGATGGCCGGCCCGTAGCGCTGCAACTCGATGTCCAGGTTGTTCTCCAGCGTCAGGGCGACGGCGTCCTGCAACGAAAGGTAAAGCCGGCCGCCGCGGATCAGCGACTCGATCCGGCCGGAATTCTGAAGCTGCACCGGAGCGATGGTCCTGGCCCGGTAATCCAGCCATCCGCTCGACAATACAGCGCCGCGTCCCGGGATTGCGCCAGGCGCCTGCGCCTTGACGACCGGCACGCCGCACAACACTGCGCCCAACGTAAGCAGCACAACCACGCTCTTGTTCATCATCGACCTCGCCAGTTTCGGCAGCTCCGATTCAGAAGATCAATTGAACCACCAAGGCACCAGGGCACCAAGAAAATCTTGCTTGGTGGATTTGTGCCTTGGGGGTGGACCTCAAGCCGCAAGGCTGGCGGCTTCCCCTCCGCTATGCCAGAATAAGTGAGTACATAGTTGCATCGTCCAAACGGCCGCCGGAGCAAGTCATTGAAGAGCAGGTGAGCATGAGAGCGAGTGGGAAGCGGGGAATTGTCCTGTGGTGCGGCCTGCTGGCCGTGCTGTTGTGGACCGCGGCGTGTTCGAGAAAAGAGACGGGGCCGCCGCGGCAGCCGGCCGCCCCGGTGACGGTGGCGACAGTCGCGCAGCGGGACGTGCCCGTGCAGTTGCGCGCCATCGGCGCCGCCGAGGCCGTCTCCACCATCACCGTCAAGACCATGATCGGCGGCGAGATCACCGCCGTTCATTTCAAAGAAGGCCAGGACGTGACCCGGGGTCAGTCGCTGTTTGAAATCGACCGGCGGCCCTACGATGCGGCGCTGGCGCAGGCCCAGGCTACGCTGGCCCGCGACGCCGCCCAGGCGCGGCAGGCCAAGGCCAACGAGGCGCGGGACCTGGCCAACATGAAGAACGCGCAACTGGATACCACCCGCTACGCGGACCTGCTGCGGCAGGGCGTGGTCTCCCAGCAGCAGTCCGACCAGGCCCGCACCAATTCCGAAGCCCTGCAGGCGGCGGTGGAGGCCGACCGGGCCGCGTATCAGAACGCGCAGGCGGCGATGGAGGCCGATCGCGCCGCCATCGACAATGCCAGGGTGAATTTGAGCTACTGCTCGATCCGTTCGCCCATCGACGGCCGCACCGGCGCCCTGCAGGCCTTTCAGGGCAACGTGGTGAAGGCCAACGACACGGTCCTGCTCACCATCATCCAGGTCACACCGATCTATGTCACCTTCTCGGTGCCGCAGCAATACCTGGGCGAGGTCAAGCGCTACATGGCGGCCGGCCGGCCGAAAGTGACGGCCATCGTCAACAACGACGAGGCCACCCCTGAGGAAGGGGCGCTCAATTTCGTGGACAACGCCGTCGATACCACCACCGGCACCATCAAGCTGAAAGGAACGTTCCCGAACCAGAGCCGGCGGCTCTGGCCGGGGCAGTTCGTGGATGTGCTGCTGACGCTGACCACGCGCCCCAACGCCGTGCTGGTGCCCAGCGAGGCGGTGCAGGCCGGACAGGCAGGCCAGTATGTGTTCGTGGTCAAGGCCGACAACACCGCCGAGTCGCGCAATGTGGTGACCGGAATCAGCTACAAGGGCCAGACGGTGATCGAGCGGGGGCTGCAGCCGGGTGAGCGCGTCATCACCGACGGGCAGCTTCGCGTGGTGCCGGGAGGCAAGGTCATCATCAAAGGCGCGGGCAGCCCCGGCGGTTCGGCCCCGGTCAAGGAAGCGCGGTCATGAGCATCGCGGAGATCTTCATTCGCCGGCCGGTCATGACCACGCTGGTCATGCTGGCCATCCTTCTGTTCGGCATCATGGGCTACAGGTCTTTGCCGGTGAGCGACCTGCCGAACGTGGATTTCCCCACCATCCTGGTCAGCGCCAGTCTGCCGGGCGCCAGCCCGGAGACGATGGCCTCGTCGCTGGCGATGCCGCTCGAAAAGCAGTTCTCCACCATCGCCGGCATCGATTCGATGAACTCGATTAGCGTGATAGGAAGCACCAGCATCACCATTCAGTTCACGCTGGACCGTGACATCGATGCGGCGGCGCAGGACGTGCAGGCGGCCATTGCGCAAGCGGCCACCCAGCTTCCGCGCGATATGCCGGCGCCGCCTTCCTTCCGCAAGGTGAACCCGGCCGACCAGCCCGTCCTGTACCTGGCCGTCAGTTCGCCCACGCTGCCGCTCTCGGCCGTCGACGAATATGCTGAAACGCTGATGGCGCAGCGCATCTCGATGGTCGCCGGCGTGGCCCAGGTGCAGGTCTACGGCGGCCAGAAGTACGCGGTACGAATTCAGCTTGACCCCAAGGAGCTGGCTTCGCGCGGCCTGGGCATCAATGAAGTGAACCAGGCCGTGCAGAACGGCAACGTCAACCTGCCCACCGGCACGCTGTGGGGCAAGGACAAGGCGCTGACGGTGCAGGCCAACGGCCAGTTGACCGACGCCGCCGCCTACCGGCCGCTGATTGTCGCGTACCGCAACGGCTCGCCGGTGCGATTGGGAGAACTGGGCGTCATCAACGACAGCGTGGAGAACGACAAGGTGGCGAGCTGGTTCACCGGGGTGCGGGCCATCGTGCTGGCCATCCAGCGCCAGCCGGGCACCAACAGCGTCGAGGTGGTGGACTCGATCAAGACGCTGCTGCCCACCTTCCGCGCCCAGATTCCCCCGTCGGTCGATATCAACACGCTCTACGACCGCTCGGTGTCGATCCGCGACTCGGTCGGCGACGTTAAATTCACCCTGCTGCTGGCCATCTGCCTGGTGGTGCTGGTCATCTTCCTGTTTTTGCGGAACGCTTCGGCCACCATCATCCCCGCCCTGGCGCTGCCCTTCTCCATCGTCGCCACCTTCGCCGTCATGTACCTGCTGGGTTACAGCGTGGACAACTTCTCGATGATGGCGCTGACGCTGTGTGTCGGCTTCGTGGTCGACGACGCCATCGTGATGCTGGAGAACATCGTCCGCCACCTGGAGCGGGGCGAAGGGGTGCTGGAGGCGGCGCTGCGCGGCTCGCGCGAGATCGGCTTCACCATTCTTTCCATGACGCTCTCGCTGGCCGCCGTCTTCCTGCCGGTGCTGTTCATGGGCGGCATCCTGGGGCGGTTGCTGCACGAGTTCGCGGTCACCATCGGCGCCGCCATCCTGGTCTCCGGCTTCGTCTCGCTCAGCCTGACGCCCATGCTGTGCAGCCGCTTCCTGAAGCCGCCCAGCGAGGTGCACCACGGCCGCGCCTACCAGGCTTCAGAGCGGGTCTTCGACGGGATGCGGCGCGGCTACGACTTGAGCTTGCAATGGGTGCTGAAGCACCGCCTGGGCACGATGGCGGTGGCCGGCATCATCCTGGTGGCCACCGGCTACCTGTTCAGCGTCATCCCCAAGGGCTTCCTGCCCAGCGACGATACCGGCCAGATTTTCGCGTCCACCGAAGCGGCCCAGGGAATTTCCTTTGAAGCCATGAAGCAGCACCAGCAGCAGTTGGCCGAGATCGTGCGCCAGGACCCGAACGTGCTGGCCTTCATGTCCAGCGTGGGGGGCGGTGGCCCGTCCGCCAGTTCCACGACCAACACCGGCCGCATGTTCATTCGCCTGAAGCCGCGCGGCCAGCGCAAGCTGAATGCCGATGGGGTCATCGAGGAACTGCGCCCCAAGCTCTCGGTGGTGCCCGGCATTCGCGCCTTCCTCCAGAACCCGCCGCCCATCCGCATCGGCGGCCAGTTGACCAAGAGCCTCTACCAGCTCACCTTGCAGGACCCGGACACCGACGAACTGTACGCCTCGGCGGACAAGCTGGAGGCCAGGATGCGCAACCTGCCGATGCTGCAGGATGTGACCAGCGACCTGCAGATCAAGAACCCGGAGGTCAACGTCGAGGTGAAGCGCGATATGGCCTCGACACTCGGTGTGACCGAGCAGCAAGTGGAGGACGCGCTGTACACGGCCTACGGCTCCCGCCAGGTTTCCACCATCTACGCGCCCAACAACCAGTACCGGGTGATCATGGAGGTCCAGCCGCAATACCAGATGGACCAGCAGGCCATGTCGCTGCTCTACATCCGGTCGCAAAGCGGGAAACTGGTGCCGCTGTCGGCGGTGGCCAAGATCGTGCCCGGAGTCGGCCCCCTGACCGTGAACCACCTGGGCCAGATCCCCTCGGTCACGCTGTCGTTCAACCTGCGGCCCGGCGCATCGCTGGGTGACGCGGTCACGGCCGTCGATCAAGTGTCGCGCGAAACCCTGCCGGGCACGGTTACCACCAGCTTCCAGGGCACCGCCGCCGCCTTCGAGACTTCCTTCCGCGGCCTGGGCTGGTTGTTGGTGATGGCCATCCTGGTGATCTACATCGTGCTGGGCGTGCTCTACGAGAGCTTCATCCACCCCATCACGATTCTCTCCGGGTTGCCCTCGGCCGGCTTCGGCGCGCTGCTGACGCTGATGATTTTCCGCGTGGAGCTGAACATCTACGCCTTCGTGGGCATCATCATGCTGGTGGGCCTGGTGAAGAAGAACGGCATCATGAT
>JAPKYU010000066.1 GCA_026394175.1 Acidobacteriota bacterium
GCTTGTGCGGCTGTCCCGCCTCCCGGACCTCGGCGCTGCCCTCGGGCATTTCGACGCAGCTCAATCCTTAGCTGAAGCCGTGGCTGACCGCTTGTGCCAGTCGTGCTAGATGCCAAGCGGCCGCCGCCCTGTGGTTTGACAAGCGGCCCTTGTTCATCTGGGCTAACGTGCGCGCCTTAGACGCTCCGGCGAGACGCCAGGGGGTGTATGATACCGCTAGCTTGAGCCATTTGATAAGGCTCTCGCAAACCGAGCGACGAAATCGGAGGAGGAGCGCCTATGTCAATTGTCAAATCCAAATATCGTGGCTCCGTAACATACCATCTCGTGTTCGCTGAATTGATTAACGCGGCCCAATATCGCGGGAACGTGGTGTACGACCAAGTGGCAGAAATCATGGGTATTTTCGTCCGCGGCCATCACATGGCTGCAGAAACGGGCCGTATCCTGGGCGAGATTTCTGAAGACGAGACGCTAGCTGGCCGTCCGATGTTGAGTGCAGTCGCGGTAAATGCCGGCGATCTAGAACCGAGCGACGGCTTCTACCAGTTGGCACAGCAATTGGGCCTGTTGACTGAGGATAGTTCCCAGGCGCGGGAACGCTTTTGGCACGAGCAACGGGATGCCGTCTACGCGACGTGGGCCAAGCCCCGAGCCATGTCGCAGCCGAAGGCAGCGAAGGCACCGGCCCGGTGAGGATAAACTGGTAGCGAAGGCGCTCCAAAAGTCTCCGTCAGCTTCACTGCTTCAGGCGGCGGGGAAATAGGAGGGGAAGACACGCGGGTGGGGCTTGCGGGCTGAATACGTGCGCGCCAGCTCCAGGTAGATGCCGATGTCGCGGTCCAGGTCCGACTGCGTGCCGTCGAAATAGAAATTGCGGATGGGGATGTCGGCGTTGTCGCGGCTGACGCGCGGGTAAATGGCTTCGCACACGATGCCGTTCATGCAGGTGAAGGGACTGACATCCACGATGCCGTCCACGCCCTTCCTGGCCAGGTAGATGCTCTTGCCGACGTTCAGCACCATCTCGCCCATAGCGCCCCAGTCCGGCAGGTAGGGCTTGGCGCATTCCAGCACCTGGGAGATGTGGTGGGGCTCTTCGTAACCGCGGAAGTCCTCGCGAACCGGCTCCAGCAGGGCGTGCTCGTCGTGGCGCTGGATGCTCTGGCGCAGCAAGGCCGCACCCGTGGTCAGGGACACGGTCTGGCGGCGGAGCTTCAGCAGGCGGAGCTGCTCGGAATTGGTGTACCAGACCCACTCGCCGATGTCGCTCATCCAGCACTCGGCGCCGTATTCCTCCAGCCGCCGCACGATCTCGTCGTTGGCGTAGGTATTCAGGCGGCAGAAGATTTCGCCCACCACCCCGATCAGCGGCAGGCCGCGGTGGTAGCGGGCCGGGACAGCGCGGAAGCGGTCGCGGGCCCGGACCACGCCGGCGGCCAGGGCCTCCAGTTGCCCCTCGGGGGTGCGGTAGCGGCTTTCGATCACCTTCGACAGGTCGTCGAGCGACTCCTCGAAAGCCTGGTCGGCGGCGCCCGCCGCCGACTCGTACGGGCGCGTCTTGTGCAGCAGCTTCATCAGGATGTCGCCGGAAACCAGCATGCGCCAGCCGGTCATGACGAACTCCGTGGCCATGTCGCCCAGCTCGGTGTAACCGGTCTCGCTGCTGGGCGAGATGATGGGCACGTTGTTGAAGCCGATCTCGTCGAGCACGCTGCGCATGTAAGGGGCGTACTGGCCGAAGCGGCAGGGGCCCTCGGCCGTGGGCATGAAGAAGGCGATGCGGTCGGGGTCGGTGCCGGGCCGCTCCAGGACGCTCAGAAAGTCGCCCAGCGTGACCTTGGTCGGATAGCACTCGTCGCCGCAAGTGTACTTGGCGCCCAGCTCCACGGTGCGCGCGTCGGAGGGCGGCGTACACTCGGCCTCCAGCCCGACGGAACGGAAGGCCGCGGCAAACAGCTTCGAGCTGCCGTAGGGCATGCGCGGGATCCAGACCTTCCTCCCGCGCAGCGAGCTTCCCTTCTTGCCGCGCCGCCCGGCCGCCACCAGAAACCTCATCAGGGCCTTTTCGGCTGTCCGTAGCATCGCAGGATTCCTTTACTATCCAGATAGGCCTCGCAGCGGGTCATGTAGCCGGCGTCATTGCCGTGGCCGTCGAACTGCAACGTCAGGAAGGGAGAGCCGGTCGCCAGGCGCAGGAAGTGCTTGATAAAGGAGTCGGGGCCGCACTTGAAGTTGGTGATGAAGATTATGTGCAGGCCGGGCGTGCGCGCCACCAGGCGGCCGGCGGCCAGGATACGCTGCCCCGAGCTCCAGAACATGTTGGGATTGGTCTGGCGGATGTCCTCATCCTCGACGGGCAGGAAGTCCCAGGGCACCACGTTCACGCCGTAGGTCTCGCGGAGCTTGCGGGGCACGTGACAGTTGGCGTGCAGGTCGTAGACGTTGTAGCCGCGGCCCACCACCACCACGCCCGGCTCGCCGGAGCGCTCCAGCGCGGCCAGCGCCTGGCGGCCGGCCGCCTTCAGCTTGTCGCGGAAGCCGGCCTGGGCGGCGTAGGCGGCATCGACGGCCCGGCCGCTACGCCGGCGCGCGATGCCGAAGGCGGCGAACGCCGCCGCCATCTCCCGCTTCACCTGCTCGCGGCCGAGCTGGAAGTGCACGGTGGGCAGCAGGAACTTGCTCTCCTGACCCTCGAAGCCCGGCGCCATGCGCATGACGAAGGGCAGCGTCTGGTTCCAGGGGCAGAGGTGGGCGGACACCGTCTGCCAGGCCGGCGCCTCCTCGTCCAGGGCGTTGGGCACCAGCACGTGATCGGCGCCCTTCCTGTGCAACAGGTCGTGGACGTGGCCGTGCGCAAGCTGCACCGGGTAGCACGGCTCGGCCACCGCCAGCTCCAGGCCCGCGTCGGAGATGGGCTTGCCTGTCTGGTCCGACAGCACCATGCTGAGGCCCGCCTCCCGCAGGTAGGTGGCCCAGAACGGGAAGCGGTCGAAAAAGAACATGGTGCGCGGCACGCCGATCGTCGGGCCGCCGTTGGTGCTTGCCTCGGCAGTGGCACCGGCCGCTTGCGGCGCACAGAACTCCTCCAGCAGTTTCCTGCGAAGCTCGAACAGGTCGTCGATCACCGGCTGGCGGTCGGTCCGCGTGGGCTTGCGGAACTTCCAGGAGCACTGGTCGCCCCAGTAGGTCTTGCGGCCCTCGATGGTGACCTCTTTCATGTCGCAGACGTTCGAGCAGGCGGGGTCCTTGCAGACGAACTCGCGCATGGTGTAGCGCACGCGCGACAGGTCGTAGCCGTAGAAGCGCGAGGCCTGCCCGGTGGCATGGTAGCGCTCTCGGGCGATCAAGGCCATGCCGATGGCGCCGATCACGCCGTTGTGCGGCGGCACGATGATGCGCTTGCCCAGCACCTGCGAGAAGGCGGCGGCCACCGCGTCGTTGTAGGCCGTGCCGCCCTGGAAGAAGATCACCTCGCCGATCTTGCGGCCGCGCACCACGCGGTTCAGGTAGTTCAGCACGATGGAGTAGGACAGGCCGGCCAGCGTGTCCTGCTTGCTGGCGCCGCCGCGGTGCATGACGCCGGTGACGTCGCGCTCCATGAACACCGTGCAGCGCTCACCCAGCCGGGTGGGGTGCTCGGCCTGGAGCGCCAGGCCGGCGAACTCGTCCTTGATGTTGACCCCCAGCTTCTCGGCCTGCTCTTCCAGAAAGGAGCCGGTGCCGGCGGCGCAGGCCTCGTTCATGGCGAAATCCACCACCACGCCGTTGTCGATGGAGATGAATTTCGAGTCCTGGCCGCCGATCTCGAAGATGGTGTCCACCATCTCGCCCACCAGCCGTTCGCTGACGTACATGGCGCCGGTCTTGTGGGCGGTGATTTCGTCGTTGACGGTGTCGGCGCCGACCAGCTCGCCGATCAGCTCGCGCCCCGACCCGGTGGTGCCCACGCCCAGAATCCGGACGCGGCTGGCGAACAGGCCCTCGATCTCCTTCAGCCCATTGGAAACCACCTCGATGGGCTTGCCTACGGTGCGCAGGTAGATCTCGTGCAACAGGCCGCCGCTCTCGTCGATCAGCGCCAGGTTGGTGGAGACCGAGCCGACATCGATGCCCAGGTAGGCGTCCACGATCGAGCCGTCGTCGGGCAGGTAGCAGGGCTTCACGCGGTCGCGCAGCAGCAGCACGTTCTGAAGCGAGAGCGGATCGGCGCCCGGCAGTTTCTTGTCCGGGGCGTGCTGCTGGAGTTGGTGGATGCTCTTGTAGCTGCGCTTGCGGCGGTCCTGCCGCTCCAGCAGGGCCGCGCCGATGGCCCCAAACCAGGCGTGCAGCGGCGGAACGAAGAGCTGGCCGTCCTGCAGCTTGAAGAGCTCCCGTAGCGCTTGCACCACCGCCGTGTTCTGCGAAACGGCGCCGATGAAGGCCACCGGCGGCCTCACCGGCTTGCCCTTCACCACCGCGCTCTTGAAGTTCCGGGCCACGGCCAGGCAGAGGCCATTGAGGATTTGCGGCGGGGTGTAGCCCTTCTGCTGGGCGTGGATCATGTCGGTTTTGGCGAACACCGCGCAGCGGCCGGCGATGCGCGCCGCGCAGCCGGCCGAGCTGGCCAGCGCGCCCACCTGCTCCACGTCGTATTCCATGCGCGAGGCCTGCTGATCGATGAACGAGCCGGTGCCGGCGGCGCATTCGCCGCTGGTCGAGTAATCGGCGATGCCCAGCCGCGTGGCCCCTTCGGTGGAGTCCAGCCGCAGGTACTTCGAGTTCTCGCCGCCCATCTCGAAAATGGTGCGGACCTCCGGGTAGAGCGTGGCGCTGGCCCGGGCCACGGCCTTGAACTCGTTCTCGAAGTAGATGCCCAGCAGGCGCGCGATCAGCCGGCTGCCGCTGCCGGTCACCCGGATGCCTTCCACCAGGTTTTCCGGGACCATCTCGTGGAACTCGCGGAGCAGGTCGAAAACCGCCTGGATGGGGCTGCCCAGGATGCGTCGGTATTCGGAAATGACGACGGGGCCGCCGAGGGCCGCCGCCTCCTGGCTCACGTCGCGGAACGCCCGGCGCTGGCGCGTCAGTTCGCTCAGCAGCGGCACGTCCTCCGCCCCCCCGATAGCGGCCAGCTTCAGGCTGACGCTCCCGATATCCAGGCCTAAGTTAATGCTCATCGTGTGTTCGGTAATCGGCTGTCGGCCGTAGGCTGTGGGCTCCTGCAGCCTCCACCCCATGGCCTCGAAAACCCCAAGGGGCGCGGCAAGCGGCGCCCCTACATGCAAAGCGTCGCTGCCCGCCAATTGATTACACTGCCGGCCGCCAGCCGTCAGCCGCCCAATCTAAGGCGTCGCAGAACCGGCTCCAAATGCGATAAGGTACCGGTTCGGCGTTAATGCGGCAATGGCCCAGGTGAATCAGCCAGTATAGCCCATCTGGGCCAAGCGCCGGAAAACTGGGGTCCTTGTTGGAATTTCGGATTGCGGATTAAGGAAACGGAGTTGCTGACCCGGCGCGTCGTCGCAGACCTCGGCAAGCTGGCCCGCATCCGGGCCGGGCGGGCCGGGCGGCAGCCGGCGCCGGCCCCGGGACCCGACTGCACCCCCCGCGAGCGCAAGATCCTGACCCTGCTCGGCCAGAGCCGCAGCACCGAGCAGATCGCCGCCGAGCTGAAGATCAGCCCGGCCACGGTCCGCAACCACATCCGCAACATCCTGCGCAAGACCCGCGCCCATTCCCGCCTGGAAGCGGTGCTGCATGCCATCCGCAACGGAGTCATTTAGGCTGTGGGCTGTAGGCTGGCGGGTTGCAGGCTGTGGGCCATGGACTCTCGGCTGGCGTCCTTTTTGAGGTTCCAAAATGAAACCTCAAAACCCGGCGGTGTCATCCGTTGTGGTGGCCGGCCTCCGGCCTGTCTTGCCGCCCGCAGTGCGGCACATCTGGGATTGCTGGTGACGCTGGCAGGGAGGGGCCTTCGGCCCGTGGACAGGCCAGAGGCCTGTCAAAGGCCACCGAGGGCTACCGCGGCATCATTCGCTACGATCCCTTCCAGACCTGATTGCGGATTGTGGATTGCGGATTTCCAGCGCCTGCCTGCTCCCGGTCCGCAATCCGCAATCCGAAATCCGAAATCCGCAATTGAACGGCCGCGACTGCTGATACAATAGGGGGCGGTAGCGGGTACGTCCCCTCCTGCAGGTTGGCTTTACCGTGTCTTCTCCGAACCGCTTCACCGGCTATCCGGAAGGCAGCGACACCAAGTTCGCGCAGTACAAGATCGCCTTCGTTCAGTACCTGACGCTGGGGATCTTCCTGCTGCTGGCCACCGGTTTCTGGCGGCTGCAAATCCAGAACCCCGATTACTACTCGGAGTTGGCGGAGCAAAACCGGGTGAAGAGCCTGCCGCTGCTGGCGCCGCGGGGCCGCATCATCGACCGCGAAGGCCGCGTCATCGTCTCCAATTATCCTTCGTTCAGCATCCTGCTGCTGCGCGAGCAGACCCGGCAACTGCTGCAAAACCTGCCGGCGATTTCCCAGGGCCTGGATATCCCCATCGAGGAGTTGCAGGGGCGGCTGCGGCGCTTCGCCCGCGAGCCCAAATACGAGCCCATCATCATCAAGGAAGACGCCACGTCGGCCGACCTGGCGTTTCTGGAAGCGCACCGCGACGACCTGCCGGAACTGGAGCACGTCATGGTGCAGCGCCGCCTGTACGCGCGCAACGGGTTCGCCGCGCACGTGATTGGCTACGTCGGCGAGGTCAGCGACCCGGAGCTGAACAACCCCGAATTCGCCCAGTACAACCCCGGCGCCATCGTCGGCAAGAGCGGCCTGGAGCGGCAGTACAACGACATCCTCATGGGGCAGGACGGGATGCGGCGGGCCATGGTGAACAGCCGCGGGCGCGAGGTGCAGAAGCTCGAGGAAAAGCCCGCCACGGCGGGCAAGCAACTCCGGCTGACCATCGACCTGGACCTGCAGACCGCGGCCGAGGTGGCCATGGACGGCAAGAATGGCGCCGTGGTGGCGCTGAACCCGCACACCGGCGAGGTGCTGGCCATGGTCAGCCGGCCCACCTACGACCCCAACAAGTTCGCGGTCCGCATCACCAGCCAGGAATGGAAAGAGCTGGTCGAGAACCCCGACTACCCGCTGCTGAACCGCGCCATCCAGGCCCAGCTTGCCCCGGGCTCCGTGTTCAAGGTCATCAACGCCACCGGCGGGCTGGAGGAAGGGGTGCTGACGCCGGAGACCGCAGTGAGCTGCGCGGGCGGCGCCACCTTCTACGGCCGCTACTTCAAGTGCTGGCAGAAGGGCGGCCACGGCCGCATCGCCCTGCACCGCGCCATCGTGCAGTCCTGCGACGTGTTCTTTTACAACGCCGGACAACACCTGGGCATCGACAAGCTCGCGTACTACGCCGAGCATCTGGGCATGGCCCACAAGACCGGCATCGACCTGCCACACGAGGAAGAGGGTGTGATGCCCTCGCCGGAGTGGAAGCGGCGGATGTTCCGCGACAAGTGGTACGCCGGCGAGACCATCTCGGTGGCCATCGGGCAGGGCTCGGTGGCCATCACCCCGCTGCAGATGGCCTACATCGTCGGCGGTATCGCCTCGGGCGGCGAGTTCCGCCGCCCGCATTTGGTCTTTCCCGCCGATGTCCGGGCCGAGCGGCCTGAAGCGAAACTGGACGAGGTGCGCCGCTTCCCACTCAAGGATGATACCGTCGAGCAGGTGACGCTGGGCATGTGGGGCGTGGTGAACGAAGGGGGCGGCACCGGCGGCCGCGCCCGCATCCAGGGCGTCGACGTGGGCGGCAAGACCGGGTCGGCCCAGGTGGCCAGTTTGGAGCTGACCAGGGTCGTCCGCTCCAGCCAACTCAAAGACAATGCCTGGTTCGTGGGCGCCGCTCCACGGCGAAACCCGGAGATCGTTGTGGCCGTTTTGTTCGAGCATGGCGAGCACGGCTACCTGGCGGCCCCCATCGTTCGCGAGGTGATCAAAACGTATTGGGACAAGCGCGCTCGCTTCAGCCGCCAGGAGTACGCCCGGCTGGCCGGAGAGGAAAATCGGCCGTAGGCTGTGGGCTGTAGGCTGTGGGCTGCCGGCTGTGGGGTTTCCTACAGCCTACAGCCTACAGCCTACGGCCTACAGCCTGGTTTTCTCATGTCCAACTTCCTTCGATACAAAGGCTTTGACTGGTTCCTGCTGGGGATGGTGTTGCTGATCGCCGCGCTGGGCGTCATGGAGATTTACAGCGCCACGTATCGCACCAAGTTCGCCGGAGCACACGAGAAGCAGATTTACTGGATTCTGGCCGGGATCATGCTCATGTTCCTGATGACCATGATCGATTACCACACGCTGATGGAACAGGTGCCGATCATGTACCTGGTCTCCATCGTTCTGCTGGCCATGGTGCTGGTGGTGGGCCGCAAGGTGTTCGGATCGCGGCGCTGGATTCCGTTGGCCGGCGGCTTCCACTTTCAGGTGTCTGAATTCGTCAAGTTGGTGATAATATTGGCGGTGGCGAGGTATTTTAGCGAGGCTCGCCAAAGCAAGGTTGCAGTTGGGGACCTGGTCAAGGTTGGTCTGCTGGCGGGGGTCCCGATGGGGCTGGTCCTGTTGCAGCCCGATCTCGGCACCTCTTTGACTTACGCGCCCATCGTCATGATGGGCGTATTGTTGGCCGGCATCCGGTTGAAGCACGTGGCCCTGGTGGCGCTGTTGGCGGCGCTGGCCATGCCCATGGCCTGGCACTACGGCCTGAAACCGTACCAGAAGGCGCGGCTGACCACCTTCCTGAACCCTGAAGGAGACCCGCTGAAGGCCGGCTACCAGGTTCTGCAGTCCAAGATCGCGGTGGGCCACGGGGGGTTGTGGGGCAGGGGTACCACCAAGGGCACCCAGATGCAGCTTGGGTTCCTCCCCGTGCCGCACACCGACTTCATCTTCGCCGCCTTTGCCGAGGAGCACGGTTTCTTCGGAGTGCTGGCGGCTTTGCTGCTGTACTTCATGGTCTTGATGAGGCTGGTTCACAACGCCCAGACGGCGCCCGACCGAGCGGGCGTGTTCATCGTCATGGGCGTGGTGGGCGTGCTTCTGTTTCATGTCCTGGTGAACGTAGGGATGGTGATCGGCTACATGCCGACCACCGGGATTCCGTTGCCGTTGATGAGCTACGGCGGCTCCTCGGTGCTGTTTATCTTTATGGCCCTCGGCCTGGTGAATAACGTCCGGCTGCGGCGCTTTGTGAATTAGCATCGAGTGTAGCGGCCGGCTTCCGCCGGGCATTGTGGCTGGGGCCGGAGTGCCGCCGGGAAAGGCGCCGTTTCACGCCGTGGCGCCGTTGGGCGCCAGGCGCAGGCGCGCGTTGGTCAAGGCCGCAACAGGATGTGCGGCGGCGGGTCCGCCACGACACGCCCGATGGCAGCCGGCTGGAGGGAAGCCGGCGGATTGCGGCCCGCGAGTTCCCTCGAAGGTTCATCGTTTTTGGACGCCGGCTTCCGGTTCGCGGCCCGACCGGGGCGCGAGGAGGCCGGCCGGGCGCATTATGTTGGCGCGAGAGGTGTACAAACCCGCCCCCAGGGGCGTGATGCAGCCGCCACCGGCCGCCGGCCTGGCTGGGTCTGCCCGCGCCTCCCGCCGCCCCGCCCAAAGGAGTTTTCATGCTGAAGGAATTGATCGTGGGCTCGTCGCAGCACGAGACCCGAGTGGCCGTACTGGAGGATGACCAGCTCGCCGAAGTCTACTTTGAGCGTCCACAGGAACACACCATAGCGGGAGCGATTTATAAGGGCCGCGTCAAGCGAGTGCTGCCGGGCATGCAGTCGGCCTTCGTTGATATTGGCCTGGATCGCGACGCCTTCCTGTACGTTTCCGATTTCCTGGAAGACACCGAGGAGTACGACAAGATCGTGACCTCGGTCGAAGACACGGTGGCGCGGATGGAGCACGAGGCGGCCCGCAGCGTCCGCGAAATGCCTCGTGCGCCGGAGCCGGCCGCGGCGCAGCCCGCGGTGGAAGCCGCACCTCCGCCCCCGCCTCCGGCCGCCCCCGAGGCGGCGCCGGAAGGCGAGACGGCCGCCGGCCGCGGCCCCGAAGAGCCGCGCGAACCCGGCGGCGGGCACCGCCGTCGCTCGCGCCGCCGCCGCTTCCGCGACCGCGGCTTCCCGGAATCCAAGTACGCCCCGCGCGGCGAGGTGGCCGCGCCCAAAGCACCCGAGGCGCCCAGACCCGCGCCGGCGGGCGATGAGTTCGAGCCGATGGTGCTGCCCGGCGAGTCGCTGGCCAAGTATCGCCGCTTTGCGCCGCCGCCGGCCGCGCCCCAAGAGGCGGTTGAACCGGAAGCCGGGGAGGCTGCCGAACCGCTGCTCTCGGCTGCCCGCCTTGACCAGCAAGCGCCGGCCGAGCCTCCCTCGCCCGAGCACATTGATCCGGAGGCAATCCCAAACCCCGCCGGCATCCACGAAGACATCCGCCCGGGGATGGCCGCCGAGCCGGTTGAGGCGGAAGAAAAACCGGCGCACCATGCCCCTGAATTCTCCAAGGAGCCGGCGTCTGCCTTAGGTGAGACTGCCGTCGAGGCCCAGGCCACGGCTGCCGAGCCCCAGCAGCGGGCGCCGGGCCAGACCCCGGAGCAGGAACAGGCAGCCGCGCAGGAAGCGCCGCCGCCGCTGGAAACTGAAGCGGTTGCGGCCGGAGAGCAGGCGGCCCAGGCCGCTGGCGATCCCCAGACCGAGACCGCGCCGGGCACCGAAGCCGAGACCCGGCCGGCGCCCGGGCAGGCCAGGCTGCGCGGGCCCGCCGAGCGCGCCCATTTCACCCATCGCTTAAGCCGCCGCATGCGGCGCAGGCAGCGCGAGGGCCCGGCGGAGGCGCCCGTCTCCCGGCCGGCGCCGCCCGAGCGCCCGGCCAACGGCCCGCCGCTGATTTCCGATTTGCTGCGCGAGGGCCAGGAGATCATCGTCCAGATCGCCAAGGAGCCCTTGGGAAAGAAGGGCGCCCGCATCACCTCCCACGTGGCCCTGCCCGGCCGCTACGTCGTCTACATGCCCACCGTGGACCACGTCGGCGTGTCGCGCAAGATCGACTCCGACGAAGAGCGCCTGCGGCTGAAGCGCATCATCCTGGAGAGCCGGCGCAACATCACGGGCGGGTTCATCGTGCGCACGGCGGCCGAGGGTTGCAGCGAGGAGGAGCTGAAGCAGGACATCCAGTTCCTGCATGACCTGTGGCTGGACATCCGCGCCAAGGCCGAGCGCAAGTCGGCGCCCACCCTGCTGCACCACGACCTCGATCTGGTGGAGCGCATCCTGCGCGACCAGCTTTCCGGAGACTTCAACACCATCTGGGTGGACAACGAGCAGGAGTACGAGAACATCCTGGAGTTCGTGCAGAGGTTCCAGCCCGCGCTGGTCAACCGCGTCAAGCTCTATACCAAGGACACGCCCATCTTCGAGCAATTCAACATCCAGGAGGAGATCAACAAGGCGCTGAAGCCCAAGGTCTGGCTGAAGTCGGGCGGTTACATCGTCATCAACCAGACCGAGGCCCTGGTGGCCATCGACGTGAACACCGGCAAGTTCGTGGGCAAGACGCAGCGGCTGGAAGACACCATCGTCAAGACCAACGTGGACGCCATCAAGGAGATCGTGCGGCAGATCCGGCTCCGCGACCTGGGCGGCATCATCGTCATCGACTTCATCGACATGGACGAGCGCAAGAACCGGGTGCGCGTGATGCAGGCCATGGAGGAAGCGCTCGGGCACGACCGGGCCCCCTCAAAGATGCTGGCCTTCAACGATTTCGGCCTGGTGGCCATCACCCGCAAGCGGGTGAAGCAGTCGCTGGAGCGCACGCTGTGCTCGCACTGCTCGGTCTGCGGCGGCTCCGGCTTCCTGAAGTCGCCGCACACCATGGCCATGGAAATCCTGGCCGAGGCGGGCAAACTGGCGCCGGCAGCCAACCGCAAGGACATTACCCTGCGCGTGCATCCCGATGTCGGCCGCTATCTGAAGCAGCGTGACGTGAGCGTCATCCAGGAAATCGAGGAGATGACCCACAGGACGATCATCATCAAGAACGATCCCAACCTGCACCAGGAGTCCTTCGACTTCAATTAATGACGTTCGCGGCCTGGCGCGCGGTGGCGGCAAGGAGTGCTGGGGCAGCGCGGCTCCACGTCCAGGGTTTGCCATGGCGAACGCTTCCCTCGCTTGTCACTTGTCACTTGTCACTGGTCACTGTTTCTTCAGCGGCAGGCGGACGGCCTGGCCGGTCTTCAGCGACTGGCGGGCGGCTTCCAGAATCTCCACCGCGTCCACGTTGATGTCCAGCGCCACGATGTTCTCAGGCGGCTTTCCGGAGCGCACGGCCTGGACCATGTAGGTGATGGGCTCACCCCTCTCCTCGGGCAGCGGATCGAGAGCCAGCTTCGTGGCTTCGCCGCGGCCCTTTTTCAACTCCACGGCATCGCGCCGCACGGTCAGGCTGCCCTGGCGGCTGAAGATCTCCAGGTCCTGGAAGCCGGCCGGCAGGTCCCAGCTCCCCTCGATGATTGAGACGCCGTTCTTGTAGCCCAGAAGGATGGTGGAGTTGTCATCCACCTTCGGGTAGCGGTCGGGCTGAAGCTGGTTGGTGTGGGCGAAGACGGTTTCCGGTCTCCCCATGAACCACAGGCTCCAGACGGCGCCATAGCAGCCGAAGTCGATCAGGGCGCCGCCGCCGTTCTTGACCGGGTCGGCCAGCCATTCCAGGAAGTAGCGGTTGCGGACGCCGCTGCCGCCCGGCCCGCCATGGCCGATGATGGAGTGCAGGCGCCAGATGGGCCCCAGCGCGCCGTCGTCGACCTGCTTCTTGGCCACGTAGTTCGCCGCCCACCACGCCATCTGGTAATTGGTCAGCACCAGGATGCCGTGTTTCTTCGCCGCCTGGCGGATGGCCAGGGCGTCGGCGAAGGTCGAGGCCAGCGGCTTCTCCAGCATCACGTGGACCTTGCGCGCCGCGCAGGCCTCCACGATCTCCCGGTGGCGGTCGTTCTCAACGAATGTCCAGACGATGTCGGGCTTGGCCGTCGCCAACATCTCCTTGTAATCGGTGAAGAGCAGCTTGTCGGCCACGCCGAGTTTCTTCGCTTCATCGAGCAGTTCCTGGCTGGTCTCGCTGACGCCCACCAACTTCGCCGGCTTGCCCTGCACCATCTTGGGCAGATGGCCCCAGGCATGGCTGTGCCGCAGGCCGATCACGGCGATCGTCGTTTCCTGCGCCCCGGCGCAGGCGGCCAGCACTCCGCAAACAACAAGAAGCAACAATGAGGTTTTCATTTTCACCGGCCTCCGGGGTAGGAGCATATCATGCCACAACAGGACCGCGGGCCGGGGTTGTACAATGCCCAGTCCTCAGGCACTTCTCAATTTCTGAGGCCTGGGCGCCACCGCCCGTCCGCACTCCGCCCGCCAGCCCCGCGATCCCGGCGCTGGCCGCCAGTCTTCGGTTGTTTAACTGGCTGGTTTAATGGTTTATAAGACGATTGCGTCCATTTCTACTTCCTTTATTTTGTTATGGTTACGTTACCGTAGCCATTATTTTACTGGTTATATACAGGCGGGAGCCGAAAAATCCTGAAATTATTGCACTGTTCCCATAATTTCATTCTAGCATAGCGTGTCAAGTTTTTCGGCCCTCTCGAGCCGCAAGTGATTCCGAACAAAGGAAATAAAGTTCGGACGTCAATTTCGGGCACACGGCCTTTTCCTTCAGCGGGACGCTAACACGCTGTAGGCGAGCAACTTGCGGGCGCCGCGGTCTTGACCTTGGCGGAGAGAACCCTGTTCGGAACCAAGAAGCTGCCGGCGCGGGCTTGCATCTTCCGCACGCCTCGCGGGCTGACCGAGCGCTCGCAACCTAATACCCATCCCGCAGGGCGGGACGCGGGGCTCTACTCTTCCGCCCGCTTCGCGGGCTTCTCCATCCTGCGTCTTGAGTTGTTACACTTTGGGGGAGGAACCTCAATTCAAGCGGCACACAACTAACGGAGGGCTCCGCCCTTGATATCTCGGGAGGGAGTCAGAAGTCAGGAGCCAGGAGAGGCACTTGCAAAATTCGAGGCGCGAGGACGAACGATGCCCAAGCGCCGTAGGCGCGACCGAAAATAGCCCAGCACTTCAGTGCTGGGAAAGCAAACGCGGGTGACCAAGTCCCGTAGGGACGACTGAAAGCCTTGCCCGCCAAGCGTTTCAGCCGTCCCTACGGGACTGGACAAGGCTATGATTCCGGTCCCAGCACTGAAGTGCTGGGCTACCTTCAGATGTCCCTACGGGACATCGTTTGGCCACAGCGCCGCACGAACTCTGCAAGTGCCTCGGGAGTCAGAATCCCCGGCGTCTGCCGGAAACGAGAGCAAAATTCTCGTTACGACGGGCATAACGGTCCAACCGCCGCCTGGCAACGGGCCGCGCGTCGCCCCTTTCCTTGGCCGTCGCCTTTCCTGTGCTGCCTTTTCCTTTATCTTTCTCTCTTCAAAATCTCCCTGGGGTCTTCTATACTCTGGGCATCCCAAGGACGGGGCTCCGGTTCATTTCAGGGTGCCCCGATCGCCCCCATGCTGAGGCACTCGACCCCAAGAAGATCCCGATGAGGACTGCGTGATTGATGTCCGGAGGAGCATATGAAGATCGAGTCGCTCAGTGTCCTTCGCGGCCTTGCCTCTGTCTGTATTGCGCTGACGTGCGCCCTCGGCGTGACGACAATCACCGCCTGCGTAAACCCGGCTTCGGGCGGGTCGACGCCGGGCACGGTACGGGTCAATCCGCAAGATGGGTTGAATTACGTGTGGATTTCACCGGGGACGTACACGATGGGTTGCTCGCCAGGCGATAGCGAGTGTGCCAGGAACGAGAGTCCTTCGCATTCAGTGACGATCAGCAAGGGTTTTTGGATGGGGCAGACCGAAGTGACCGTGGGCGCTTACAAACGTTTTGCCCAGGCCACCGGGCGGACCATGCCGTCTGGCCCCGGCTGGGCACAGGACAATCTCCCGATGGTGTACGTGATTGGGGACGACGCTCGCAGCTACTGCACGTGGGCCGGCGGCCGGCTACCGACCGAGGCGGAGTGGGAATATGCAGCCCGGGCCGGGACCCAAACCAGGTACTACTTCGGGAACGACGCCGCGCTGCTCGGCGACTATGCCTGGTATGACAGGAACTCTGGAGACGTAGCTCACCCGGTCGGGCAAAAGAAGCCGAAAGCGTGGGGGCTGTTTGACATGCTGGGGAACGTTTGGGAATGGTGCCAGGACTGGTACGGGGGCTATTCGTCGCAGGCGGTCACAGACCCGCAAGGGCCTTCGTCGGGCAGCTCTCGGATACTGCGCGGGGGCTCGTGGAGCAACGGCGCCTGGAGCGCTCGCGTGTCGTACCGCGGCGGCAGCATCGGCTTCGGCCCCGGCTTCGGGGGCAACCTCGTGGGCTTCCGGTGTGTGCGGGAAGTTATCCCTTGATGCTTTTTTCTTTTCCCTTGCCCGGGGCGGCGCCGGGGGCGCTGCCCTTTTGCCATGCAACTCGATGGCATCGACTGCGAGTCGGGCGAGCGCGCTTTCCATCTCGCGGTCGGCAAACAACTGAGCACCACATCCCACCATGACCACCAACCGCCGCCTGGCAACGGGCCGCGCGTCGCCCCTTTCCCTGGCCGGCGCTTTCCCTGTGCTGGCTTTTCCTCTGCCCTTTGCTCTTCAAAATCCCCGTGGGGAGTTGTACAATCTGGACATCCCAAGGACGGGGCTCCGGTTCATTTCAGGGTGCCCCGATCACCCCCTTGTTGAGGCACTCGACCCCAAGAAGATCCCGATGAGGACTGCGTGATTGATGTCCGGAGGAGCATATGAAGATCGAGTCGCCCAGTGTCCTTCGCGGCCTTGCCTCTGTCTGCGTTGCGCTGGCGTGCGCGGTGGGTTTGACGACAATCACCGCTTTTGCGACCGACCCCGTCATTAATCCGGGTGGCCTAGTCGAGGCCGCCGGTTATTCGGCCCGCGTGACGGCCGGTTCCATCGTCTCTCTGTTCGGTACAAACTTGGCCAGCACAACTTCCGGGACATCGACTGTGCCGCTACCTACAAGCCTGGCAGGGACCAGCGTTCTTGTTAACGGTCAAGCGGCGCCTCTCTTCTTCGTTTCCCCGACCCAGATCAATTTTCAGTTGCCTTGGGAAACAGCGAGCCAAGCGCAGGCGAGTGTAGCCGTCAGTGCGGGCGGTGTTACCAGCTCGGCACAGAGCATCTCCCTGGTGGCTTCTGCTCCAGGCTTGTTTGCGACGAATTCGGCGGGCACGGGGCAAGGCGCGATTCAAATTGCCAACACGACACTTTTCGCGGCGCCTGTGGGGTTGATTCCCGGGGTGCAAGCCCGGCCGGCGAATCGCGGTGAGGACATCTCCATCTTCTGCACCGGTCTCGGCAGTGTTGCCAATCAACCGCTGAGCGGGGTGCCAGCGCCGATTGCGCCCCCGCTCTCCACCACAACGGCGATGCCTACCGTTACCGTGGGCGGAGTTCAGGCCAACGTGACCTTTTCTGGCCTCGCTCCCGGGTTCGTCGGCCTTTATCAGGTCAATGCGCGTGTCCCGGACAATGCCCCGTCGGGCGACTCGGTTCCGGTGGTCATCACCATGGGTGGCGTCGCTTCAAATACCGTGGCGGTCGCCATACAGGGACAGGCGGGGCTCGCGCTGCAAGGGTTGGCGCTCTCGTCTAATTCGGTCACCGCAGGGACTTCAGTGACCGGAACGGTGACGCTAAGCGGAGCGGACCCGAAGGACGGAACGGCAGTCACGCTGCAAAGCAACAGCACCGCAGCACAGGTGCCCGCCGGCGGCATCGTCACCGTCCCGGCCGGGCAGACCTCAGCAACCTTCACGATCACCACTCAGGCTGTGTTGTCCACTGCTCAGAACGTGACGATCACCGCCAGCTACGCTGGCGTTTCCAAGAATGCAATGCTGACAGTGAATCAGGGTGGCTTGCAGCCGGGCACGGTGCGGGTGAATCCGCAGGATGGGCTGAACTACGTGTGGATTCCGGCAGGGACGTACATGATGGGCTGCTCGCCAGGCGATAGCGAATGCTACGACGAGGAGAAGCCTTCGCATTCAGTGACGATCAGCAGGGGTTTCTGGATGGGGCAGACCGAAGCAACCGTGGGCGCTTACAAACGTTTCGCCCAGGCAACCGGGCGGACCATGCCGTACGGACCGTCCTGGGACAGCACATGGACACAAGACAATCTCCCGATGGTGATGGTGACCTGGGACGACGCCCGCAGCTACTGCACCTGGGCCGGCGGCAGGCTGCCGACCGAGGCGGAGTGGGA
>JAPKYU010000242.1 GCA_026394175.1 Acidobacteriota bacterium
GTGGCCCGTGGTGGTGGGGAACTTGGTGAGGCCGGGGTACAGGATGTAGCCGTCCTTGTCGGTCTCGTAGAAATGGATGTCCGAGCCGCAAACGCCGCAGTACTTGACCTTGAGCAAGACCTCATCGGGCTTGATCTTGGGCTTGGGGACGTCCACGACCTCCATCTTGGGATGCCGCCAAATGCTGGAACCGGTGACGGCCTTGCCGGTGGACTTCTCCACTTGCCCCGGAGGCCATAGCGCCGCCGACAGACCCGCCGACAGGCCCAGTAAGATCACCACCGCAACACATTCGTTGACCAGTCTTGATTTCATTATCAGTGTCCTTCCCGGAGGACGTTTTTCACGGTGCCGCTTTCAGGCGGATTTCAACTTCCAGACCGGATGGCTGGCGATTGCGGCAGGTCACAGATCCCTTGCAGGATTCGATGCAGGTCTTGACGATCGCCAGGCCGAGGCCTACGCCGCCGGTATCGCGGCTGCGTGAAGTCTCCGGCCGGTAAAAAGGCACAAACACCTGCTCCAGGGCATCCTCGGCCAGGCCCGGACCGCAGTCGGAAACTGTGATGACGGCCGCCCCGTTCTCGGCCCGCGCTGAAACAGTGATTGGCCCTGCTGGCCCGGCATAGCGGACAGCGTTGCGAACCAGGTTGGAAAGCGCGCGAAAGAGATAGTCGGGGTCGGCGAGCGCCTCCAGGTGTTCGTCGACCGCGGTCTCAACCTGGACGCCTGGGGCCGCCTCGCGCTCGATCACCCGCTCCACGATGGCGCCGACGTTCACGGGGACCAATTCTGCCGCCGCCGGTCGCATCCCCGCCTTGGAGAAGGAGAGCAGTTCGTTGACCAGCACGGACATGTATTGCACTTCTTCGTTCAGGTCCGCGACACAGCCGCGCTGTTTCTCCTCGGCTCGTTGATCGAGGATTCCAAGAGCGAGCTGGATGCGGGCGATGGGGGAGCACAGTTCATGGGCAATGTCCCCCAGGAACCGCTTCTGCCCGGTCACGAAACCCGACAGGCGTGAGGCCATGCGGTTGATGGCGGCCCCGAGCTGCCCGATTTCGTCGCGCCTCCTGGTGGCGACCTGGACGTCGAACTGCCCTTCGGCGATCTGCTAGGTGGCCCGCGTCATCTGCGAAATAGATTGGGTCATCCCCCGGATCAACGGCAGCCAGCATGCCACCGAGACCAGGATCACCGCGAAGATGGCAATCAGCCAGGGCCTGAAGTCGAAAAACAGCCGGTTGCCGAGCAACGCGGGCGACATCAGGAGCAGGGTTCCGCGCACGGTTTCATCGTTCGACGCGCTGCGGATCGGGATGCGCACGCCGACCCAATAACGCCTGGGCTCGCTGGTCGTTTCCAGGAACACGCCTTGCCCTTGCCGTTGCGCCGGCCGGTCCGCGGCACCGGGGGGTCTTTGGCCGGCGGGCGGCGGCCGCGGCGGCGGCCTGTCCCCATCGCCCGGCTCTCTTCGCTCGCCGAACCGGGGCGGCGGTGGAGCAGCGCGCGGCCGCAGCCTGCGAACTACATCCCACGGCATCTGGATGGCCGGACCCGCCAGCCTGGTTCCCTCCTCGTCGAACAGGTAGAATGCGACGCTGTGGGCCTGTGCGTACCTTGCCAGCAGTCGATCGCGCGAGTTGGTTTCCGTTTCCTCCAGTTCGAGCGCAAGTTCGCGCGCCACCGCCAGAATACGGTCCTGCGCCGGCGCCAGCAGGAAGGAGTGCGGGTCGGATCGAAACTGCACGCGAGCGAAGACCAGGAACACCACCGCCAGCAGCAGCAGGTTCAGAAACGCGGTGAACAAGATCTTTCCGGAGAGCGACAGCCGCGCCTTCATGACCGTACCTCCGCTGCCGGTTTCGCCATCATGTAGCCGGCGGACCGCACGGTGTGGATGAAGCGCGGCGACTTCGGGTCGTCGCCCAGCTTGCGCCGCAGCGACGAGATGTGAACGTCGATGGAACGGTCGAAGGTCTCGAAGTCGCGTTCGGCAACCTCGAGCAGCAACTGTTCGCGCGACTTGACGCTCCCGCAGTCGCGCGCAAGCGCCAGGAGCAGGTCAAACTCGACGGGAGTCAGGGGCAACGGCTTGCCGTCCTGCGAGGCGATGCGCGTCCGCGGATCCACGCGGAGTTCGCCGACCGTAATCGGCGACTGCAGCGCTTCCTGCGCCTGCGCTGCGGTCACCATCGACCGGCGAACCACGGCCCGGAGACGCGCCAGCAGCTCCCGCGTGGAAAAAGTTTTGGGCAGGTAGTCGTCGGCTCCGAGTTCAAGACCGGCGATGCGGTCGGGCGGCTCGCCCCGCGCGGTCAGCATCAGCACGGGCACGTTGGACTTGGCGCGAAGGCGTTTGAGCACTTCGAACCCGTCGATGCCGGGCAGCATCACGTCCAGGAGGACCGCATCATACTTGCCTTCCGCCGCCTTCCGCAGGCCCTCGGGGCCCGAGTGGGCGAGCGAAACGTCGTACCCCAGCGGTTCCAGGTAGTCCTTTACCAGGCGGCAGAGCTTCACATCGTCGTCCACGAGAAGCAGCCGCGTACCGCCACCGTCCTGAGTTCGCTCGGTGAGCATGATCTTGGTTCTGACGATAACCCGATCGGACGCGCCCGCTGGCCGCTTTTTACACATCCTTTACAATTCCCGGCGAGATCGGTCCGTGTTTCGCCAAGCGCCGCAAGAGCCTTGACACGCTTCCCGGCGCGGTCGCATATAATGCGGCCCCGCCACGCTGAGATCATTCACCCGCTTTCTGCTTCTCCTTTTGGCTTCCGCCGCGCCCTTGAGCGCCCGGTCCCTGGCGGAGCCTGGAACTGACGGGATTCTAGCCGCAGATTTCGCCGATTGCACCGATTGAGACCAGGACAAATCTGTGCCATCGGCGCAATCTGCGGCTACGAGGGCGCGGCGCCCGGCACCCACGCTCTGGGTCGCCCTGGCCCGGCTTTTTCACAAGATAAACGTCGCCCCACCTCACCGCCGCCTCTCACCTGCTAATACAGGTGAAAAACAGGTGAAGCGCTCGTAACCTATTGAAAATACAGGGCCGCCCCAGAAATTATCAGGTGCCTGCGCCGCCCTCCTGCAAATCATTGAAAAAAAGCCGCTTGTGCCCAACCAACTGCCTGGCTGACCGTCTGGTTGTCAAAGATCGGGCCCGGCGTCCCCGCGCCGTCCCTTGCCATATCCCCAATCTTGTATTATCTCATAGCTGTCAAGTGTCAAGATAGTAACTCCTAATAGCTATATATTCATTCTCCCGTAGGCGTGTTGCCCGCGCTTGCTTTTGCGCGCCCACTGTACAATACTGCGCTGTCCGCAATTGGGCCTTGAGCGCGGGACCCAAGACAATCATCGAGGTACAACCATGAAGCAATCGATTCGTGTCGTCGCGGCGTTGGTCGTGGCGCTGTCCGTGGCCGGTATGGCGCAGGAGGCAAGCCCGGCCAGGGAGCAGGGCCGAAAGGCCGCCGCTGCGCAGGCTGCTGCCGCGCAAGCGGCGCAAGAACAAAGGGCGCGGCCGGCCGAGCAGGCGGCGCCGGCGCAAGCCGCCGAGCGCGGCGCCGCGGCCGCCGCCGGAGGCGCCTTGCGCTGGGACATGGCCGAAGTGCCGCCGGTGCAGACCCCGCATCAAATCACTGTGGACGGCAAGACGCTTCGCTACACGGCCACCGCCGGCCGGCTGCCCATCAAGGATGCCGCCGGCAAGATTGAAGCGGAAATGTTCTTCGTGGCCTACACGCTGGACGGCGCCGAGCCCGGCCGCCGTCCCGTGACCTTCGCCTTCAACGGCGGCCCCGGCTCGGCTTCGTTCTGGCTGCACATGGGCGCGCTGGGCCCGCGGAAGGTCGTGATGCAGGCCGAGGGCTGGATGCCGGCCGCGCCCTACCGCCTGGTGGACAATGTCTCGACCCCGCTGGACAAAACCGACCTGGTGCTGGTGGATGCCATCGGCACCGGCTTCAGCCGCCCCGCCGACCTGGAAACGGGACGCAAGTTCTGGGGTCTGCAGGGCGACATCGAAGCCTTCGGCGAATTCATCCGCTTGTACATCACGCGCAACGAGCGCTGGTCATCGCCGCTCTACCTGCTGGGCGAAAGCTACGGCACCACGCGCGCGGCCGGCGTGGCCGGCTACCTGGCCGACAAGGGCATCAACTTCAACGGCATCACCCTGCTTTCGATGGTGCTGAACTTCGAAAGCCTGTCCTTCGCGGCCAACAACGACGTTCCTTACCCGCTCATCGTGCCCACCTACACGATGATTGCCGCGTTTCACCACAAGCTCCCGGCTGAGCTGGCGAAGGACGTGAACCGCACGCGGCAGGAAGTCAGCCAGTGGGCCATGACCGACTACTGGCAGGCGTTGAACAAGGGCGAGGCCATGACCGCGCAGGAGCGCGCCGCGGTGCTGGACAAGCTGGCGCGCTACACGGGCCTGCCGAAGCAGATCGTTGACCTGGCCAACCTGCGCATCGACGTGCGCACCTTCACCGCCTGGCTGCTGGCCGATCAAAAGCTGCGGGTGGGGCGTTTGGACGGGCGTTATTCCAGCCCGGCTCCCAGCGGATTCATGGAATCGAACCCGTTTGACCCGTCGTCGGCGGCCACCCAGGGCCCTTTCACCGCGGTCCTCAACGACTACGTGGGGCGCGAGCTGAAGTACAAGACCGACCTGCCGTACTACACTTCGGCGCGCGACCTGGGCGCCGGTTTCAGTTGGAACTGGGAAGCGACGCCAAGCGGCGGCGGCCGGCGCGGCGAGGGCTCTTCCATGGGTTACGCCGACACGGCCACCGCCCTGCGCTCGGCCATGATGAAGGATCCCTATCTGAAAGTGCTGGTCATGCAGGGCTACTACGACCTGGCCACGCCCTTCCTGGCCGCCAAGTACACCATGGATCATATGAATCTGACGCCGCAGCTTCGCGAGAACGTCTCCTATGCTACGTACGAAGCCGGCCACATGGTGTACCTGCAGCAGAAGTCGCTGGAGAAGATGCACAAGGACGTCACGGCCTTCATCGACGCGACCGCGCCGAAGGGCCAGTAATCACCAGCCGTAATTTCACCGCAGAGGCGCAGCGCGACCCCGCGGTTGAGCAGTCACTTCTTTTTTCGGAACAGCCCTCCCAGCCCTTCCAGCAACTTGCCCGCCGGGCTGGACGGCTGCCCGAGTTGCTGACTCACGATCTTGCCTACATCGGGCAGGAATGTGGGGTGCTCCAGTGTTCCGCCGACACGGAAGGGCACCGTGTTGGCGCTGCCGGTCGCCTTCTGGAGCAGGCTGCCGACCGGACTGGCGGCGCGTGTCAAAACAACCGAGCCGCGGCCATCCAGCGCGCCGGCCGGGTTGAAGCCGCCTTGCCCGCTGATTTCCATCCCGGGAATAACCAGGGAAGCGCTGGGCACCCGCGTGTACGACGGATCAGCGTCGAAGGCGACGCGCATGCTTTCAATCGCGGTGTCCCGGCCGCCGGTGTCGATGCCCATCACGCGCACCGCTTTTGCCAACTGCCCGGCAACGTTGTAGCCGGAGAGGCGGGCGTTGCGGATCTCCACCGTGCCGCTTTCTTTCAGCGCCGCCGTCGGGCCGAAGGCGCGTACCGCTGCCGTGAGCGTCCCTGCGGTTAGCGAACTGCCGGCGGGCAGCCTGACTCCGAACAGGGGAAACAGTTTCGCGATGTCGGCCAGAGGAGCGTCGCGGAGATCGGCCCGGAGCTCGGTGTCCGGCCGTGAGCCGAACGCCACATGTCCGGACAACTGCGCCGCCGCTTTTCCGCACGCCAACTCGAACCGGCGGATCAGCAGCCGCGATGCATCTTCCGGCATGGTGACCTCGAACCGGCCCGAGACAGGCGCGAGCGCCGTGCCGCCGTTTACGGCCAGGCGCAATTTCTCGGCCTTGTACGTTCCCTTGGCCTCGGCCTTGGCTCCGTCGCTTTTGAAATCGGCTTCACCGTTGAATACTCCGGCCAGGCCGGGCTGCCCGGTGAACGGGGCCAGCGCTTCCAGCGCGACATTCCGGAAAACAGCGCGTCCCTCCACCGGCGACGCGGCCAGGTTCTGCTTTGCCAGCGGGCCGCCCCGGCCGTTGGCGCGAACCTCGCCGGACTCGGGGCCGGGAGGATGGACGCTCACCGCCCAGTCAAACGCCCGATCGGGCGCGAATTTGGTCACCGCCACTGAGATGTGGTCGAGCGTGACGCGGGGAAGGTTCTTCTGAAAATCGTCCACGGTAATGGTGCCGTCCTTCAGCCGGATCTCCGCGATTTCGAGCGGCGGCACGGAAGCGCCCGGCGAAGGCCCCGGCGCCGGCGGGCCGGCCTGCGCCGCGGCGGGCCCGGCGCCCAGGGACGCGAAGTTCCACTGGCCCTGCGCGTTCTTCACCAGGTGAATGACGGGCTGCTCCAGTACGATGGACGGCACTTCGATGCGGCCGTGCAGCAGCGGGACCAGGCGCACGCCCATCTGAAAGCTCTTCGCGGTGGAGAAGACCGCGTCTTTGAAGCCCAGCGCCTCGGCAATCTCCGCGTCTCGCACCTGCAGGGATGGCGGGAACAGGCTCAACCCGAGATGGCCGAGCTTCACGTTTCGCCCCAGCGCGGCCGCCAGGCGCGAGGAGAGGATGCCGTGCTGCCGCTCGGCATCGAACGAGTGAAGAATCACGCCGGCGGCAAGAATCAGCAAGGCCACAATGACCGCCAGCGCGATGGCAAGTTTGCGCACCACACACCTCTTTCTTGCCTACGTTTTGAGCGTAACAACAAGCGGGCGCATTGACAATGAGCGGCTGTTGTAGCGCTGGCGTCCCGCCGGCCGGCCCTGTTATAGCCCTGGCAAGACGCCGGCGGCAGAGCGGCGGCGCTATGGTCGGGGCCAGACCCATTTCCAATTCGCCAATCCCGCCCGCTCCGGATTGTCTGCGGTGTAGCGAACGAATTGGTGGAATTCCTTGTCGTTGCGAATGAGGCGATCGTAATATTCGCGCTGCCAGAATTGACCGGCGGCATCAAGAATGCGGTTGGCCTTATGGGCGGTGAACGATTTCCAGGAATGGAGGATCTTATCGAGGGATTGCCCGGGCAGAACCTTGAAAACCGTGTGGACGTGGTTCGGCATCAGGCACCAGGCAGCCAGACAATACCGATTGCCATCGAAGTACTGGATTGCGTCCGCCACGAGGGAAGCAATCTCGGGGCGCGCCAGGTAGCACGCTCCAACGCCAGAATCGAGATATTTATCGACCCGTTCGCTGAACAACTCATCCAACCGTTTTTGCTCCAAAGGCGTGAATTCCCGGTTCTGTTCCCGGGCTGTTCGCACGATATCCAGCCGCTCGAGTACCAGGCCTCTCATTACAGGTTGCGGCAGGGAATCAGCCAAGCGAAAGGTGACGAAGTATGTGCCGCCCTCAATTTCCCAGTGAGGCAAGCGCTCGCGATCACGAACTAAGAGGCCAGGCATGGCGCTATTGTAATGCGGTATTTTGAAGAAGGGGCCGGCCGGCGGGACGCCAGCGCTACAAGGGGCCGGCGGGCCGTCCGGTCGGTTCAAGCCGTTCGTTTCACCTTAGTGTGGCGTTGTCATGCTGAGCAGCACTGCCAGGTAGGCGCGCGTCTTTAGCAGCAGCCTGGCATCCGCTTTCTCGATGAACGCGGCATGCCGGGTCCGCCAGTCCAGGCTCTTCACGTGGTCGGCGAGCAGTACGGCATCCCTGCCGGCGACGATCTCCGGGATTTCGAACGGGTAGTTCTTGCGCACTGACGTGAACGGACAGACGACCGCGAGTCCGCTCGCCTGGTTGTAGGAAGCAGTCGTCAGCACCAGGGCCGGCCGGCGCCTGGCCTGTTCGCGGCCTGCCCGCGGATCGAAATCGAGCCACGCAATGTCGCCGGCATCGGGCACGTAAGCCTTTTTCACCATTCCTCAAGAACCTCGCGTCCCACCGGGCGGCCCCAGCCGGTCTCGCCATGACGGTTTTCGGGGGTGATCCGGGCGACCAGAGCCTCCAACGTCAGTTCCGGCTCCGACTTCTTGATGGTCACGTGGCCGCCGGCCGCAACGTTGACTGTAAGCGCCTCGCCTTCCGAGAGCCGGGCCTTTTTGACAACCGCCTTCGGCAGCCTTACAGCCAGGCTGTTACCCCAGCGAGCGAGTCGGGCATGATCGTTCATATCCGGAGTATATACATATGTAGACACGAGAATCAAGGATCATGCCCGGCGGGGGTGCGGGCCATCAGGCCGCACGAGTTTCAGGAGTGGTGAGGCGGCTGGGACTCGAACCCAGGACCCTCGGCTTAAAAGGCCGATGCTCTACCAACTGAGCTACCGCCCCGCGGACTGTCAGCTATTGTAACAGAGGAGCGCGGGCGCGGCCATGCGCAAGGCGGACTGATCAAGAAAGGCCATCCCCGGCAACAGCCCGCTTGCCTGCGTTTGGAGGGGGGCAGGGTAGGGTTGAGGTGGCCCGGTCAGGTGGACGGCGCATGGCGCGACGCTTCAGCGCGGTGCACACCACCCAGCACAACTCGTCTTCGCAAAACGGCTTTTGCAGCAAATCGCAGGCGCCGGCGTCAAGCATTTCCAGCCACAGCCGGTCGTCCGCGTGCCCGATCAGGAAGATGACGTCGGCCTCGCCCGGAAGCTCCCGCAGGGTCCCCAGCGCAGTTCGCCAATTCACCTCGTCGGCATCGCAGACGATCACGTTTGCCGGGGATTCGAACTGGTGCAGCGCCACCTCCAGCAGGCTGCTGACGCCCGTCACCTCGATGCCGGCAGCTTTCAACGTAGCGGAGACGTTCCGCAACTCGGAGGGCTCCCGAACCACTGCGACAACCGCGTCAGGCATATTCCTCCACTGCGCGCGGCCAAGCGGCAGCGTCGGCAGACGACTTCGTAGACGGATTGAGCCGAGGCAACCCCACTAACCCAGTGCAATTCCCGTTCCGAACCGGAAGCGCTTGGTTTTCAGCGAGTGGCGTTTGCTGCTTTGGAAAGAAATGAGGAAGGCATGGGCAGTTCTTGCCCATTTTTCCGCTTTGCTCTGCCGCGGCCGCCGTTTCTCAAACCAGCGGACCCCGGCTGATGAGCCGAGCTTCGACGCCCGCGCTTTTTGCCACGGTTGCCAATCGAGAGTCGTTCGTGACCAGAGGGGCGTCGAGCAGACGGGAAACAGAGATGTAAAGCGCGTCGTATAGAGAACCACCGTGGCGCTCGGCGATAGCAAAGGCTGAGTCGAGGTGCTCCAGGGTCGGGAACAGCTTCAGCGCCGGGGGCCTCAGGGCGAGCAGGGCGTTCGCTGCGTAGTCCGCCTTCACCTGTCTGCGCCTCACCGCTTTCAGAAGCGCACTGGCCACCTCGACGCGCAGTAGATCAGGCGCCGCAAGTTCATTGCCGGAAGCCAGCAACGCGAAGGCATGTCCGCTGTGCTCTTCCGGAAGGAACCACATCGCAGCTACACTGGCGTCAACTACAACAGTCATCGATCACGATCGGCACGAATGTCGGCGGTGACGTCGCCTTTGTAATGGCCGGCCAGGCTCGCGCGCATCTCAGTGGACAGCCGGATCAGTTCCGATCGATCAGGCACTACAGCCGCATCCAGAATCGCACGCACCTCGGCCTCCAGCGACCGCCGCGAGGTGCGCGCTCGCTCCTTGAGGCGCTCGTATATCCGGTCATCGATGTTGCGGATGGTCATCTGCCGCATGCAGATATGCTATCACTGTGCTATCAGCACTGCAAGCAGAGGCGGCGTGGAGTCTTGACCGGGCCCCGGCTTTGGGCCCCTGGGCGGGCAGGGCCAATTCAAGCCAGGCTCTTGAACCTGGGCCGGGCCGGTTGGACTTTGGCCCGAAACACGGTTTCCTGCTCGGGCCGCTTGCGGATGGCCTGGCTGAACTCCGAAGACAGGCGCTTCACCTGATCGCTGATGCAGACCGAGATGATCGGCTGCCGCGAGTTCTTCAGCGTATCGACGATCTTGCGCTGGTTGTCTTCCAGGAAAATGTTGCGGCCGTCGGTCAGCAGGTGGTACTCGGAGCTGGGTTTCAAAACGTCGGCCAGCCGGCGGCCCAGCTCGCGGTGCAGGAAGCGCAACACCTTGCGGATCTTTTGCAGCGAGAAGCCCTTGGTGCGCAGCTCGGAGATCACCGAGACTTCGATCAATTCTTCGAGGCGGTAGCGGCGCCGGTGCCCCTGGTGGTCGGGGGAGACAACCCCGCGCTCATCCCACCACTGCAATTGGCGGGGCGTGACCCGGGCCAATTCCGCCACTTCTTCACTGGAGAAACTCTGATCAGGACGAAACATCTGGCGCAGCCTCAATTAAGACAAAAATATCACCTGCTGTTTGAAACACGTTATCTGACGATTGTTGCCCTGTCAATAAGGAATTCCACCGGGGAAAGGCCCTGGTACCAAGGGTGTCTACAGCCGGGGCCCGGCGTAGTGTCTCACAATTGGCCTTACCGCGTGGGAATTGCGGATTGCGGATTGCGGATTTCAAACGTCCCAGGTGCTTGAAATCCGCAATCCGCAATCCGCAATCCGAAATTGCCGTCATTGTAAAGCTATCTGCGAGACATCACACTAGTGACTTCTATCCGCCGCCCACGAACTGCACGATCTCCAGCCGGTCGGCGTCGCTCAGTTTCACCTCGGCCCACCGGCCGCGGTGAACGATCGACAGGTTGTACTCGATAGCCACGCGGTCCTGCTCGAGGCCCAGCAGCCCCAGCAGTTCCTCCAGCGAGATGCCGGCCGGCACGGAGCGCGGCTCCCCGTTAATCAGCAGCCGGATGGTCGGGGACGAATCCATGTCTGGTTCCAGAACTGCGCGAAGGGCGGCCCTCAGGGTCGCCGCTACAACGCCGCTAGGCGCGCGACAGGCGGTACTTGACGATGGAGCGCAGGCCGGCGGCGGCGGCGCAGAACAGCACGTCGGCCGACTCCGCCTGTGGGGACTGGAAGGCGATCTCCGCCACTCCGTCGTCAGAGGCCGCGGCTTGGGCGCGGGCGTCGGGGCCCTCGCCGCTCTGCAAAATGCCCTCGACCGACGCGCCGGCCAGCGGGCCGCCGCCGGCGCCCTGGCGCACCCGCACGCGGAACAGCAGCCGCCCCGCGCTCTCAATGTCGG
>JAPKYU010000351.1 GCA_026394175.1 Acidobacteriota bacterium
CACCCCGGGGCTGGTCAGCTCCTCTAGCGTCGCCGCGGCGGCCGCCTCGGGGACGGCCGCCCGCTCCGCCCGCCCCTTGGCCGGCAGCAGCTTGGCCAGGCCGAAGTCGAGGAGCTTGGCCTGCCCGCGCTCAGTGACGAAGATGTTGGCCGGCTTGATGTCGCGATGGATGATGCCCTTGTTGTGTGCTGCAGCCAGCGCGTCGGCGATCTCGATACCCAGCTCCAGCAACTCATCGGTCGGCAGCGGCCGGCCGGCGATCTTATGCTTGAGCGTTTTCCCTTCCAGCAACTCCATGGCGATAAAGTGCTGGCCCGCGGCTTCGTCGATGTCGTAAATGGTGCAGATGTTGGGATGGTTCAGCGCCGAGGCGGCGCGGGCTTCGCGTTGGAATCGTTCGAGCGCGTGTTTATCGCGGGAAAGCTCTTCGGGCAGGAACTTCAACGCCACCTGTCGGCCGAGCTTGGTATCCTCGGCCTTGTAGACCACACCCATCCCCCCGCCCCCAAGCTTCTCGAGGATGCGATAGTGCGAGATGGTCTTGCCAATCATGGGGGAACCGCCTGCGTCAGAGATGTTAGGCCGCGGGTGCGCACAAGTCAATCCGGCTGCAGGCGGGATGGGCCGCCGGGGCAGTGACGAGTGACGCGTGACAAGCGAAGTCGCCCCGCCCTGTCACTCATCACTGGTCGCTGTTGTGCCGGCGCAGCCTCAGAATTCGATGCGCAGGTTGAAAATGACGTTCCGCGGTACACCCACCGAGGTCGTGAGGCGCCCGAATTGCGGGCTGGTGGGGTCCAGGTTCGGGGCGCCGAAGTTGGTGTGGTTGATGGCGATCAGCAGGTCCACCGAGAAGGTGGTGCTGAGCCGCTCGTAGACCTTGAACTTCCGCGCGATTTTCACGTCCCACTGCCGGATGCCGTCCTGCCGTATCGAGTCAATCAGGTTCGGGATCATGCGCACCTGGTAGCTGCCGGGTTGGAACGCCGACCGCCCCTCGAACCCGGTGAAACCGGAAGGAATTGCCCCGCTAGCCGAGGCGCTCGAATTCAGGGCCGTGTTGTAGGAAAGGTCTGTGACCCATTCGTGGCCGGAATCCGGGCCACATTGATTCCCTGTTCTTCCCTGGATGCCGTCCGGTCCTATGCCGGGGCATCCGAAACTCATCGAGCACGCAGCCGCACCGGCCCCAGCAAACCCGAGGGCAGGGGCTGCAGGTTGTCCATATCCTGCGCCTGGAAGCGCTCGCCGTAGCGCTGGTTCAGCGCCCGGTAATCGGCGGGCGGCTGGCCGGCCAGGGCGTTGATGGCCAGGTTGCCCACCACGATGCGCAGGGTGTTTTGCCCGGCGCGGAGGAACCGCGTGACCTCGACCTCGTAGGGCGGCCGCCACACGGATGCGGCCCGCCGGCCATTCACGTAAACCACGGCCGCCTCGCGCACCGGGCTTTCCAGCAAGGCCCGCATGCCCGGCCCGCGTTTGCCCGACGGCTGCACCGGCGTGCCTTCGCCGAAATCCAGAATCGCGGCCACAATCGGTTGCAGGAACGCCGCCGGCACTTCAAACGACTTCTCGTAGGTGGCGCTGCCGGAGAAGTACTTTGTCTCCGCGTCGTCGGTCCAGGAGCGCAGGCGGTCCATCGGTACGGTGCGATCCAGCTTCTCGAAGCTCACTTTCCAGCCGGAAGTGAGATCGAGGGGGGGCGGCAGTTTTGGCTCCCCGTCCGCTCCCTTACGGTCGCGGCTCTGATCGCGGCTCTGTTGCAGCTTGGAGAAAACCAGCACGCGTGAACCGTATGGCTCCAGATCCAGCGGGACGCTGACGCCCGCGGTCGAGCGGGTCCTGACCTTGGCGGGCGACGTTGTCCCCGTAAACGGGTCCCACCACTCCGGCTCCAGCCCCTGCACGCGGAACGTGGCCAGCGTTTGCCGCCCCTGGTTGCTGGTATTCGCCAGGAAGTAAATCTCGGCCGAATCGAGCCGGCGATGGATGAAGCCGATTTCCGGAGCGGCGGGTGACATTGCCAGATCCGCTGTGGTCAACCCGGCCAGGGCGGCGCCCAATTGCGATTCATCGGCAAGAAGCCGCGTCCGCGCCTGCCCCCCGCCGAACATCCGCTCGGAAATCTGCTTGATCTCTGGCGTGTCCCTTTCGGCTTCCATCAGCCCGGGAGCCAGGGCCGGCGCGCGCCGCGTGGCGATGACCACGCCTCCTTTCGCCGCATACTGCTCCAGCTTCCGGCAAGCGGGAAGCGGAATGCGCTCGACGTTGGGCAACACGATCGCCGCGTAAGGGATGCCCAGCCGTCCGATGGCTTCGTCGTCGATGAAGTCGAAGTTGAAGCCGGCATCGAGAATTTGCGGAATCACCTGCGGGCCCAGCAGCGTGTCCATGGCGTCGTTGATCGAGGGGCGGCGCGTGGTGAACTGTGCGCGGGCGTCGGCGGTGGGCAGATACAGAGCGATGTCGTTGGCCGGCCGGCCCTGCCGCAGCAGGAAGCTGACCCGTTGCAGGTAGCGCGTGATGTCGGGCATCACCAGCCACCACGGATTATGGTGGTTGAAGACAGCGGCGGCGTAGAACCGCCAGCCCGGCTCGCCGGCCGACTCCGGCGAATACGGCCAGCCATGCCCGATCAATTGGTTGATCCCCTGCAGGAAGTGGAGATCGGCCTCGGCCTTCATGTCCAGCGGCGTGGCGCGAAAGGCCGGCGAATGAAGCCACGTCCAGGTTTCCGAGGAGGTGACCGGGCGGCCATAGAGGTGGCTGGCCGACGCCGCCCAGCGCGAGGGGCTGAAGCGCCGCCAGTGCGGCTGCTCGCCTTCGGGCAGATCCACCAGCGCGTTGCTGGAGAGCGACACCGGCGGAACGCCGTAGGTTTGCGCACGCAGCAGCGTGCGGTGCTGCCTGGCCCACTCCGCGAGCGGCGCCAGAAAGCGCTCGTTGGCCACCTCGGTCAGCGTCTGGCCCCAGTCGTGCCGGATGGCGCCCGTTTTCTCACCGATATCGCCCGCCAGCGCCGGCAGGTAGGGCTTCAGGTCGTAGCCGCGCCGCTTGCGGAACTGTTCCAATAGATCGCCCGTCCAGTCGGAAGAAAACACCTCCAGGCTGTCGCAGAAAATGGCATAGGGCGGATTCGAGCCGAAGGCGCGAAGCAGCGGCTCGCCGGCCCACTTCAGGTGGTTGTCGAGCGCGGCCCGGTCGTAGTGGTCCAGCACCAGGCCTTCGGAGCCCACCGCGGCCCGCTTCACCATCTGGCGCGTGCGGCCGGCGATGAAAAACAGCAGCACGTTTTCGCCGCTCCGCTTCCCCGGCAGGGCCACCGCGCCGTCACGAATCTCGCTGATTTCGCGGGCCGCCCTGGCATCGAAATCCCTCGGAGCGCCCGGCGCCAGGAACACGGCCAGCAGTTTTTCGGCCTCGCTCATCTGCGGCAGCGGAACCGTGCCGGCGTTCGCGGGCGCGGCCACACGCTCGATGCGCAGCCGCCCGGCGGCCTGGCCGGCCGGAATGTTCGGCCCGCCGTACGGCCAGCCGCTGCCCAGCGTCAGATCCACCCGCAACCCCAGTTCCCGCGCCTTGCCCGAGGTGAAGCGCACCGCATTCAAAAACTCGGCGGAAAGGAACGGCAGGTTGCGGAAGCCGGTCTGCGGATCGTCGAGGGCCAGCGGATAGACAGGCTGGATTTCCACGCCGCCTATGCCGCCTTCCTTCATCAGGCGCAGTTCGCGCTCCAGTTCCGTATGGGTGACGGCAGACCCGAACCACCACCAGCGCATCATGATTCTGGCGTCGTCGGGCGGAGACTCGAAGCTGCGGCGCAAAGTGGCCGGCGACGCCGGATTATCCGCCGCCAGGCACAGGAAGCAGAGAGAAACCAGAAGCGAGAAGACCACAATTCGCCACGGAGACATTTGCCTCCTCCTTGGGATTGCCAAACCAGCCTCCATTTAATGCCTTGCGGCATGGGGGCGCAAGGGGCAAGGCGTAATCCGCGGATTATGCGGATTCACGCGGATGTGGCTACAAACCGGGCAGATCGAGGCGGACCATCTGCGGCGGGTAGAGCGTGTTGCGGCGGGGGCGGTTCGGGTCGTACAAAACCGTGACCGCCTGCCCGGGCTCCGGCGCGCCGGCCTTCGATGCCATCGAGCTGCCCGCCACTTCGTTGCCGGCCATGTCGAGGAATTGGTAGCGGACGCTCTGGCCGTTCTTGACGGGCACGACGCGAGTGACGATGGCGCCGGTCGGATTGCCCGACTGCAGCAATCTCCTTTGCGTCAGGACCGGGAGCGGAAGCAACACAATCACCACGACAAAGATAACGGGCGGGAAAAGGATCAGCCAGGAGGGCGCGCTGCTTTCCAGATCCAGACGGCTGACCTCCGGGTCGGTGGGGGCGTAGCGCATAGCGACTTGCGAGCCCGGGTTGAGGCGGCGCCAAGCGTTCGAGGAAATGCGCGCCCGCCGATGGTAGAGCTTGTCGCCCGCCTCGTAGCTGTACTGCACGTAGTAGCTGGTGTTTTTCCCGCTGGTGGACCACTTCCGCACCACCGTGGCCGCGCTGCTCACGCCTTCGCGCCCCAGCAGCTCCGCGCGCTGCCGCTCGCGCTCCATGGCCGTGACGCCGAAAACGGCAAAGGCCCCGGCACCGGCCAGGAAAAGCACCATAAACCCGACCACCAGCTTGGCCTGGACGGTCAGCCGCACGGGCCGCGGTACCGGCAGCGACAGCAACTCCGCCGGGGCCCGCCACTGGTTCTGCAAGTCCAGCAGCCGCTCACGGTCTACCGGAACAGCCTTGGACCGGCGCCGGCTCAGCACGATCAGAAGCACGGCGATCACGCCGACGCCGATAATGACGAACGGAAGAAACGGAACGAGATTCGCAGGCATTTCACCACCACAGCACAAAGACACCACGATTTTACTACTTTCGACCCTGGTGTCGCCGCGTCTTGGGGTGATTAACGGCCTTCGGGGGCATCGACCGCCGCCTTATCGACTCCCGCACCTGCTTCCTGCTGGCAGAAGGCGCGCCGCTGCCTTGTGACCTGATCCCCCTTGTTCTGAATACCGGTCTGCTCACCGGCTCCAACGAAGACAGGCCTCCAGCCGCCTAACATGTTGATTCGCAAGAGATTATTGAACAAAAACTTTTCTGTTGACAAACAAGTGTTATGTAACATATTTGTTATGTAACGAGGACGTTATGAATATCACGATCGGATCTCCCGTGGTTCCGAAGGATTTCTTCGACAGAGAAGACATGATCGAGGCGCTCTGGGAGACGCTGCAAAGCCAAAGCGTGCTGCTCGCCGCTCCGCGGCGGGTGGGGAAATCAAGCGTCATGCTGAAGCTCATGTTGGAGCCGCGCCCTGGCTTCGAAGTCCTGTGGTTGGACGGCCAAGACTACGACGGGCCGGAAGATTTCGTGGCAGACCTCGCTGTCAAAGCGGCGAAGCTGCAGGAGGCCGGCAAGCTGGGCAAATTTCTGTCGAGGATCGCGGCGAGTTTGGAGCAATTGGAGGTCTGGGAACTGAAGATCAAACTACGCAAGCAGCTTGCCGGTTCCTGGCGCGAGCAAGGAGAGGCGGTTCTCCGTGACGCGCTCAAGGCCGACACCAAGCTGGTAATCGTGATCGACGAGTTACCGATTCTGCTCCACAAGCTGATTAGGGCCGACAGTGACCAAGGCAGGAGGGCGGCGCAGGATCTGCTCGACTGGCTTCGGCATCTCCGGCAGGCCCCTGAATTTTTCCAACAACTCCGACAGGTCCTCGGCGGATCGATTGGACTGCCGAGAATCGCTTCGATCATCGGAGCCTCGGCCAAGATCAACGACCTGCGCTGCATCGAAGTCGGCCCGTTCGAGCGTTCCAAAGCCAGGGAGCTCGCGACCGGCCTGCTTCGGTCGCGCGGAGTCGAGTTGCAGCCGGACGTGATGGAAGCGTTCCTGGATCAGATCGGCACCTTGTACCCGATCTTCATCCAGATCATGGCGTCCGTTGTCGCCTCAGAAGTCGTCAGGCGGGCGGGACCGGCGACAGCCGAACTGATACGAGAGTGTTATGAACAGCGGGCGCTGGGTCCGGAATTCCGGCTTTATTTCGAAGACTACTACGAGAGGCTCGCGCGCTACTACTCGCCGGAAGAAGCGCGAGTGGCCCGGAGTCTCCTGCGCGAATTGGCCGTTGCCAAAGAACCCCTGCTGAAATCCTCTCTGCTGGCCGTCTATCAAAAGGACCTGGGGCCGACGGCTGAGGAATCGAGATTTGAGCTTCTGCTCACCTGGCTTTCGGACGATTTCTACGTCGGGGAAATTGGCCAAGGGCGCGTGGAGTTCAAGAGCCGTTGGATGCGGGATTGGTGGAGGACCTATCATGCATGCAAGCCCTAACACGGCGGCCTTCCATCCCCACTTCGCGCCGTGGCTGGCCGGCCCGGAGCAACTTTGGCGCACGCTCGTCGGCCACCATGACCTGCTCCGCGAATTTCTCGCCAGGCTCCAAGCGACCGAAAAGGGCGCTACGGCGAACCACCTGCTGCTCGTTGGCCCGCGCGGCATCGGCAAGACCCACCTGCTATGCCTGGTGGACCGATGCGTCTCTGGTCGCCTGCACGTTCCGCAGGATTGGAGCGGCCCGTCGAAGGCATGGACCTCGGTATTCTTCGCCGAAGAAGAATACGCGGGCCAGAATTCCCTGGCCAATTTCCTCTTGAACCTGCTGGACAAGCTGCGGGAGGCGCTCCCGGCGGAGCAGTTGTGGAATCTGCCGCCGAACCTGCACCAGCAAACCGACCAGGCGGTGATCGACTGCTGCTTCGAGCGCATGGAGCGCTTGGATCGAGAACGAGGCGGGCGCATCCTGCTGGTCATCGACAATCTTCAGAAGGTGCTCCAGCAATGGCCTGAGGAAGAGCACCTGAGATTGCGAAGCTTTCTGTCACGCAACAGCCTCCTGGTGATTCTTGGTTCGGCGCCCAGTGTATTCAAGGAGGTGATGGACCAAAAGGCTGCCTTCCACGACTTCTTCGAGATCCGCATCCTGCCTGAATTGAGCAATGAGCAAGTCCTGGAGCTGCTGGCGCGCCGCTTTGAGGAGGATGGTCGGCTGGGCGAGTTCGAAGCCAGGCGCGCGGAACTGTCAAAGAAAATCCCGGCAATCGAAATCCTGACCGGGGGCAATCCCCGGCTCGTTCTTTTCCTCTACCAGATAGCCACCCGATCCGCCTTCCTCGATATCGAGTTGGCCTTGCGCAATCTGCTTGAAGAGTTACGCGAGTATTTTGTGCGCCGGTTGGATGAGCTGCCCGACCAGGCGCGCAAAGTCCTGGACACCATCGCGCAGATGTCCGGACCCGCCACCCCGACGGAAATCGCGGCAGCCGCGAGACTGTCCGTCCCTCTCGTAAATGCCCAGTTGAAGCGGTTGAAAGAGGGCCATTACGTCCGTCCCGCGAAGTTCCAACGCCAGAAAGCGACCCGCTACGACATTACCGAGCGCCTTTTCCGCATTTGGCGGCAGACGGCGACCGTCGCGGGCCGCCAGCGCTTCCGGTTCCTCGCGGATTTTCTTAAGCTTTACTTCACGCCAGAAGAAATCCGGGAGATGTACTCACATCACCGGGCATACCTTCGAGCCGCCGTGGAAATTCCACGAGCAGAAATCATGCGTCACGTCGAGGAGTCGTTTTACTTTCAGGCGGCCGGCGAGGGAGCGCTCCGCTATGACGCATTCTCGAGTCGCATGGACAGTCTTATCAAGATCGGCGAGTGGGGCTGGGCGGAAGAAGAAGCCCAGTACTTCGCCGCCGAATCTCTCAAGGAACACGACAGAGAGGGGCTGGCAGTAGCCTACAGAGCAGGAGCACTGGTTCACCTGCAAGCGGGGCGACGCGCGGAAGCGTTAGAAGACATCGAGAAGCTGATTGGGATTGGGGCCAACGAGGAGGCGAAGTCCGCGGCGGAGAAAGTCCTGGATCTGGATCAACGTTCCGCGGACGCGCGGAGACTGTTCGGGGTTGCAGTGGGCAACATAGGTGACCACGCGCGAGCGCTGGAAGCGTTTCGCAAGGCGGCCGAGTTGAGCGAGCCTACGGCCGCGTTATGGACGTGCCAGGCCATCGCGCTCAACAGACTGGACAGGCCAGAAGAGGCGCTGCGGTGCGCGGAGCAAGCAGTAGGCCTCGATCAGAAGAGTGCCCGGGCGCACCAAGAACTGGGCGTCGCGGTCGCCAATCTTAGGCAGCACGAGCGGGCTCTGGAGGCGTTTCGCAAGGCGGTCGAGTTGAGCGAGCCTACGGCCGCGTTGTACACCTACCAGGCGATCGCACTGAACGATCTGGGCCGACACGGCGAGGCGCTGCGGTGCGCCGAGCAAGCAATGGCCCTCGATGAGAAGAG
>JAPKYU010000558.1 GCA_026394175.1 Acidobacteriota bacterium
TGGTGGACGTGCTGGTCATGGAGGCCAACCGCACCAAGTCGCGCGACCTGGCGGCCTCGGTGGCCTCCGGCGGCACCGCGGGCCTCAGTTCGCCGATCACGTTCGCCCCGCGCAACTCCGTGACGGCCAGCAGTTCCGACAGCAGCACCACCACCACTACCACCAGCACGCAGTCCCAGCTCATCTCGCTGGCGCGCATCGCCCACATCTCGACCAACGACTTCGCCGTCACCCTGCCCGGTGCGCTGCTTCAGGCCCTGATGACGGACCGCCAGACCAAGGTGCTGCAATCCCCGCAGGTGCGTGCGGCCAACGGGCAAAAAGCTTCGTTGCGCATCGGCGACAAAGTGCCGATCGCTTCGGGCGGCATGCAGCCCTTCGGCGGGGTAGTGGGCGGCTTCAGCTCGCTGTATTCGCAGTTCCAGTTCATTGACGTGGGGGTGAACGTGGACATCACGCCGACGGTTCATGGAGTTAACGAAGTGACTCTCAAAGTGGAGCTGGAGATCTCCACCGTGCGCGACCGGATCGATCTGGGCGGGATTTCACAGCCGGTTATCGGCCAGCGCAAGGTGACGCACGAGATCCGGATCCCGGAGGGGGAAGTGAGCTTGCTGGGTGGCCTGATGCAGACCCAGGAGACGCGCTCGCTGGCCGGCATTCCCGGGCTGATGCAAATACCGGTGCTGAAGAAGCTCTTCTCCAGCCAGAGCGTGGAGAAGAACAACAGTGAGCTGCTGATCGCGCTGATCCCGCATATCGTGCGAACGCCGGGCGTCACCGCGCTGAACCTGAAGGGAGTGGCCTCGGGGACCGACGCCCAGATCAGGGTGAGCCTGGCCCCGCGGGCGCCGGAGGCGCCCAAGCATCCGCCGGAGCCGAAGCCGGCGGCGCCTCCGCAGCAGGAGGTGAAACCGGCGCTGGCTGCGCCTCGGCCGGGCGATGATGTGAAGTAACTCATGAGACGCGGGAATCAGCGCGGGCTGACGCTGGTCGAGCTGATCGTGGCCTTCACCATCATGATGCTGCTCGCCGCCATGGCCGTACCGCTGGCCCGGGCCAAGGTGCGGCGGGAGCGGGAGCGGGAGCTGCGCTGGGCGCTGCGGGAGGTCCGGACGGCCATCGACAAGTACAAGGACGTCTGCGACGCACAGATGCTGGGATCCACCAAGGTGGGCACCGAGTGCTATCCGGAGAAGCTGGAAATGCTGGTGGAGGGCGTGAAGCTGGCCGGGCAGGTGGACAAGAAAATGCGCTTCCTGCGGCGGGTTCCCAAGGATCCCATGACAAATGCCTACGAATGGGGCCTGCGGAGCGTGCAGGACGAGCCGGGCTCGACCAGTTGGGGCGGACAGAACGTCTTCGACGTCTACACCAAGAGCCCGGAGAAAGCCGCCGATGGGACGCCGTATGCGGAATGGTAGGATAAGACTCCCGTCTTGTTCACCAGTCAAGTCGGGAGACTTAACCCACCGGGATTCCCGGCGCGGCTTCACGCTGATCGAGCTGATGATCGTCATGACGATCGTGACCATCCTGGTCTCGATCGCCGTGCCGCTGTACCAGAAATCCGTCCTGCGGGCCAGGGAGAGCGTGCTGCGGCAGAACCTATTCACCCTGCGCACGGTGATCGACGAGTACACCTACGACAAGCAGAAGGCGCCGCAGACGCTGGATGACCTGGTGAGCGAGGGCTACCTGCGGCAGGTCCCGGTGGATCCGATGACCGGATCGAACCGCTTGTGGAAGCTCATCATGGAGGACGCCCTGACCAGCGTGAACCAGAC
>JAPKYU010000504.1 GCA_026394175.1 Acidobacteriota bacterium
ATTGATTGATCCGGGCCGTCTCCTTCCGCAAGTGCTTGAGCCGCCCGGCCAGCCGTAACCACGGCTTCTGCCCGACCGCGGGCCTCGCTCGAAGCTCGCCCTCGACCGCCTCGGTCACGAACTGACGCAACGGGATTCCTTGTTCGGCCGCCTTGGCTTTCGCTTGCCGAAAAATGGGGTCGGGAATCTCCAGCGTCGTCTTCATTCCCTTAGTTTCCCATATTTATGGGAGCGAATCAATAACGGATGCCCGCACTTGGCGGACTAGCCCACCGTCACGCTCTGGCTGGTGAGGTCGAGCGACACCCTGGCCCGGCGGCTGCCGGCGGCGATGGCGATACCGAGCCGGCCATCTTGCCGCGACTCGAGCTTCGCCAGCGCGGCGGGCGCGTTTGCCCTGCGCGGATGCAGCACCGCGACGATCAGGCAGCTCGTCGCCGATCCGCAAGTGGCCGCCAGCAGCTTGTCCGATGCCTTCGCCTCCAAACCCTCCGCGAGAAGAAACTGCACATCCATTGCGACTTCGCCAGTGCGCACCAGGAAGCCGGCGTCGCCGCGCTGCTCGACTGCCTCCTCGACGTGCATCAGCCATTCGAAGCGGGACGGTCGCTCCGCCCCGAGTTCATCGACCAAGACGATGAAGTCGGGCCTGAGAAACACGCCTTGCTCATGGCGCTGGTAGCGCGGGCCTGCAGCACGGCCTTGCGGTCGAACCAGGTCTGTCCCTCGCCCAACTGCCCCTTCCCATTCACCAGGACGGTATTGTGATTGCGCGTCCACTTGGGCCGTTCGTAACCCGGATCGATGGCCAGCCACTTCCCATAGGCGTAAACCTGGAAGCTGTTCACATCGGGATGGCCGTGGCCGCCGCCGATCTCATGTGTATCCGCCGGATGCGCATCGTAATACTTCTGGGCTTTGTGCCCGTGCATCGGCCCGGCTTTGAACCCGGCCAGGACCGCATCGGCGTCCCAGGAGCTGCGGCTGGTGATCCAGCCGATGTCATAGCAGTGCCAGAAGGTGGGCAGGTTCGAGGGCGGAGCCGGAGCCAGCGTCTCGTCGTACCACAGCAGGCTGGCCCAGCCGCAGTAGGCTGCGCGGCCCACCCCGCGCCGCAGCATCTCGCCCGCCAGCCACTGCGCCTGCCGGTTGCGGTACTCGGCCGCGGTGCGGTACAGGATGTGTCCCGGGCCGTGCGCTTCATATGCGCGGTGCGAGTCTCCAAACGACATGACGCAGTTGGCCGCCGAGAAATCGGGAAGCGTGCTGTGGAGGACGAAATCGGGCAGGCTCTTCAGCCACTCGAACCGGTACAGGTTCTCATTCAGCAGGTCGCGCGCCAGTTCCGCATAGCGGAGAATGGATTCCGCGGAGTAGGCCCAATACTGATGGCCCTCGGTGGAGCCGCCGTCGCGGCTGGAAAACTCCAACGCCTTGAGGAAGACCGAATGGGCCTGGCGAATCCAGGCCTCCGCCTGCGGGACCTCGTCTCGTAGGGCAAACCCGGCCGCCGCCAGCCCCAGGTGCTCGACATGATTGTGGTTGGCCAGCCAGAGATCGTGATGCACGGGCGGGCCGTTGCGCAGCGCCTCGGCCTGATGCACCAGCTTGTCCCGGACCAGCCTGCGCTCCGGCTGGTCCAACTGGTCGTACAGCCAGTCGTAACCGACGGCGACGCCGAACAGGCATTCGCCTGCCGCCAGGCTATCGTTCTGTTCCCAGCGCGGGTACTCGCACAGGCGCAGCAGCCAGCGTTTCGCGCCGTCGCGGTAGCGCGCTTCGCCCGTGAGCAGCCAGGCCAGCGCCTGGAAGGGGATGCCCCGGCCGGCCGACCGCATTTCGCCTTGGTTCTGGTAATTGGAGGGCGGCTCGCGGCCCAGCAGGCTGTCGGCGTTCTCCCGCACTATCTTCCAAAGCTCGCTGTGAGAGCCGGAAAGCTTCCGTTTCAAGTGGTCGAGCCGGGCGCGGGTGAGAAACAGGCGCGGCCGGGACGGCTCGAGGGCCTTCAGGCCCGCCAGCGCGAGTGCCCCCGCGCAAAAATCTCTACGGCGCAATGCGGCCTCCTGAATGGCTATTCTATCCGCGGTGCACCCGCCAGGTCTCGCGTCGTCTTGGACCCAGGCTGACGTTGAAAAAAACGCAGTGAAGCTGCTGGACAGGGAGCGGGACCCAAGATTAATGTAACCCGACTGTATGACGAGGCGTAGTTACCTTGACACTGGATCGCCGACTCTAAGGCCGAACCTTGGGATGAACGGCGAGGGGGGCTAATCCCATGGTCGGCATCACCGTTTCCCGTTACCGCGTTGTCGAACCGCACGCGGGCGGCGGGATGGGTATTGCCTACGGGTCCGAGGGCGCCAAACTCGGCCGCCGAACGGCTTTGAAGCTGGCGGTCTGCTGGGTGGCGCTGGCGTTCGCGGCGGCGGCCGGCGCACAGCAACTGCCGCCGGAGACGGTGAAGCTGGCGCGCATCAGGCAGAAGGCCGCCGAACAACTGTCCAGCCTTCCCGACTACACCTGCCTGGAGACAGTGGAGCGCACTTGGCGCGGCGCCGGCTTGCGCACGTTCATGCCCATTGACGTGGTCCGCTTCGAGGTGGCGCACGTCGGCGGGCGCGAGTTGTATGCCTGGCCCGGAGCCCGCCAGCGGAACATTTTTCTGAGCCGGGCCCCCCTCTTCCGCTACGTCGGAGAAGAAAATCTGGGCGCGTGGCGCACGCTGCGCTACGACTACCGCGTTCCGTTGCTCAGCAGCAACAGCACGGTCTCGAACTTTAGCCGGAGCGCCTATGTCGCCTACCACGGCTCCTTTTGGGCGGACGCCGAAACCCTGGAACTGATTCGAATCACCTCCAGCGCGGATGACATTCCGCCGGATCTGGAGATCGCGAGCACCTTCACCCAGGTGGACTACGGGAAGCTGCAGATCGCCAACTCCGATGTCCTCTTGCCGCAGCGCGCGGAAATTAGAATGGTGAGCCGCTTCGACGAAAACCGCAACGTCACGGCGTTCTCGCAATGCCGCAAATATGTGGCCAGCTCGGCGGTTTCCTTCGAGCCGCGCCCGGAGGGCGTTGCCGCGGGCAAGAGCCGCGCCGTGACCGAAACCGAGCTGCCCGCCGGCCTGTTTCTGGAAATTGCGCTTCAGACGCCCATCGATTCAAAGACCTCGGCGGTCGGCGACCTGATTGAAGCGAAGCTGCAAACCAACATCATCTACGAGGGGAAGGTACTGGCGCCTGCCGGCGCGGTCGTGAGGGGGCGGGTGCGCAGGCTGGAGAAGCTCCGCGGTTGGAACGATGTTTTCCTGGTCGGCCTGGCATTCAACGAGCTCGAATTCCCCGGCCATCGGGCCCGTTTCCTGGCGCGGTTGCGAGATACGGAGCAGCGCCCCGGGCTGACCTGGCAGTTGCCGGCCGGCAGGCCTTATGGCGGCAGCTACCAGACCGGGCTTCGGGAACTGCCGAACGTCAGTACTTTTTTCGTGAGGCGAAGCCGGGTCCAACTCCCGCAGGGATTCCGAATGGCCTGGCGAACGACGGGCGCCGGCGGGCCATCGCGTTGAACTGCACTTAGCCGCAGATTGCGCAGATTACGTAGATGAGCAAAGTCTGAATCTGTGCAATCTGCGGAATCTGCGGCGGGCGTCCCATTCCCCGGCGGAGTGGTCGGCTACGACTCCGCGTTTTCTTCGTACTGGGTGCGCAGGCGGGCGATGACGGTGGGGTCGGCCAGCGTGGTGGTGTCACCCAGGGCGCGGCCTTCGGCGATGTCGCGCAGCAGGCGCCGCATGATCTTGCCGCTGCGCGTCTTGGGCAGTTCGGCGGTGAAGAAGATCTCCTCGGGCCGGGCCAGCGCGCCGATCTTTTCGATGACGTGGGTCTTCAGGTCGTCGGCCTTGTCGCGCGAGAGTGGCACGCCGGCCTTCAGGGTGACGAAGGCCGCCACGGCCTGCCCTTTGACGGCGTGCGAGCGGCCGATCACCGCCGCCTCGGCCACGTCCTTGTGGTCCACCAGCGCGCTCTCCACCTCGATGGTGCTGATGCGGTGGCCGGAGACGTTCATCACGTCATCGACGCGCCCCAGCAGCCACAGGTAGAGGTCCTCGTCGCGCTTGGCGCCGTCGCCGGTGAAATAGACCTTCGGCCCAAAACGCGAGAAGTAGACGCTGACGTAGCGCTCCGGGTCGCCGTAGATAGTGCGCAACATCGCCGGCCAGGGGCGCGTCAGCACCAGGTAGCCGCCGCTGCCGGACGGCACGGGGTTCCCGTACTCATCCACCACTTCGGCGCGAACGCCGGGCAGCGGGAAGGTGGCCGAGCCGGGCTTGGTGGTGGTCACGCCGGGCAGCGGGGAAACCATGATCATCCCGGTCTCGGTCTGCCACCAGGTATCGACGATGGGGCAGCGGCCGCCGCCGATGTGCTCCTGGTACCACATCCACGCTTCCGGATTGATCGGCTCGCCCACGGTGCCCAGCAGGCGCAGGCTGGAAAGGTCGTGCTTACGGACGTGCTGCTCGCCCCAGCCCATGAAGGAGCGGATGGCCGTCGGGGCGGTATAGAGGATCGAGATGCGGTACTTCTCGATAATCTCCCACCAGCGGGATTTATCGGGCCAGTCGGGCGAGCCTTCGTACATGAACACGGTGGCGCCGTTGGCCAGCGGCCCGTACACCACGTAGCTGTGCCCGGTGACCCAGCCGATGTCGGCGGTGCACCAGAAAATGTCTTCGTCCTTGATGTCGAACACCCAGCGGTGCGTGGCCGAGACGCCCACCATGTAGCCGCCGGTGGTGTGCACCACGCCCTTGGGCTTGGCCGTGGTGCCCGAGGTATGGAGGATGTAGAGGGGGTCCTCGGCGTCCATGGGCTCGGCCGGGCACTGCAGCGGCGCTTCGTCCATCAGGCGGTGATACCAGTGGTCGCGCCCTTCGTGGAAATGCATGTGGACGGCTTCGCCGATGCGCCGCACCAGGATCACGTTCTCCACCGAGGGGCACCCGGCCAGGGCCTCGTCCACGTTCTGCTTCAGAGGAACGATGCTGCCGCGGCGGAAGCCGCCGTCGGCGGTGATCACCACCTTGGCCTGGGCGTCGTTGATGCGCCCGCGCAGCGACTCCGGGCTGAAGCCCCCGAACACCACCGTGTGCGGGGCGCCCAGGCGCGCGCAGGCCAGCAGCGCGACGACCAGCTCCGGGATCATCGGCATATACAGCGCCACCCGGTCGCCATTCTTCACCCCCAGGTGCTTCAGCACATTCGCGAACTTCGAGACTTCACGGTGCAGGTCGCCGTACGTCAGCACCCGCTGCTCACCCGGCTCGCCTTCCCAGATGATGGCGGCCTTGTTGCGGCGCCAGGTGCGGACGTGCCGGTCCAGGCAGTTAAAGGCGGCGTTCAACTGGCCGCCGACAAACCATTTCGCGAACGGCGGACTCCATTCCAGCACGCGGTCCCACTTGCGGAACCAGTCGATGCCCTCTGCCGCCTCGGCCCAGAAGCCTTCCAGATCCCGTTCCGCGTTCTCATAGAGCAAGCGGTCGCGGACGTTCGCCCGCACCGTGAACTCGGGCGGCGGGGGAAAGACGCGGTGTTCCTCGAAAAGAGCCGAAATTGTCGGATTAGCCCGCTCGGCTTCTCCGCCTTCTGCCATCGTTCCCTCCCTCTGCCCAGGTTACAGCGACGGGGCAGGCGCAGAAACTAGTAAATGTGGTCAATCTACCTTTCGGCTCAGCAGGTTGTCAATTCATAAGGCGGATCCGCGTCCCGCGACCGCGATTTTCTCCGCTTTCCAGGCCTGAAGGTTTTTAATCCCTTCGGCGAAGCATAGCAGCGGGCAGTGGCGAGGGCGAATGCCTCCCGCTTCCGACCCGCGGCATTCTGAACCGCTGCACCGCCAATTCGGAATCGGAACGGGCTTTCCGTTCGCCACGGGATACGGAGCACTGCATCTTCGCTCGGGATCATTTCGCGCGCGATCGGTGTCCATTTGGAACAGGCAGGTGTGTCCGAGATGAGTTTGAGCCCTTGAACGCCGGGGGGCGAACGTACTACCATTAGCGGTCGGGAAGGGCTGCGCCGAGGAGGTGTCCATGCCGGACTCGAGTTCGCGTCCACGCCGAGACCCGGATGCGCACCTGGCGCGCCTGCTGGTGAACACCGATGAAGCCTGGTACGTCTCGCTGAAAAACAACCTGGCCTGGCTTCTCTCACCCCAAGAGCCGCCGCTGGAACTGACCAGCAGGCCGATTCCGCAAAAAGACATCTGGGGGGAGTACCGTTACGGCAGGATCTCAGCGCCGCTTTCGCTGCTGCTGCACGCGGGGCTGGTAGCCCTGCTGATCGCCGCCGGCCCGCTGATGGTGCAGCAGGGCAGGAAGGTTTATAAAGACGTCTTCCCGGTGACGATTTCCGCGTACCTGCCGCCGTTGCCGCCCACGGATCCGAGCCTCCGAGGAGGAGGCGGCGGAGGCGACCGGTCGCCCGACCCGCCATCGCTGGGCCGCGCCCCGCGATTCGATAAGGAGCAGTTCACCCCGCCGGTCGTCGTGATCCGCAACTCCAACCCCAAGCTGCCCATGGAACCGACCCTTATCGGCCCGCCGGAGCTGCAGCTTCCGCAGCCTAATGTGCCGCAATTCGGCGATCCCCGGGGCGTGATTGGCCCGCCGTCCAGCGGACCGGGATCCGGCGGCGGCATCGGATCCGGCCAGGGCGGCGGGGTGGGACCCGGCCGCGGGCCCGGGCTTGGCCCCGGACAGGGTGGCGGCTACGGCGGGGACGTGTACATGCCGGGCGGCGCCGTCATTGGTCCCCAGGTCATCTACCAGGTCGAGCCCGAGTACAGCGAGGAAGCACGCAAGGCCCGGCACCAGGGCACCGTTGTCTTGCAAGGCGTTGTGGAGCCGGACGGCCGCATCCGGCACCTGGTCGTGATCAGCAGCGTGGGCATGGGGTTGGACGACCGGGCCATCCAGGCCGTCCAGCAGTGGAAGTTTAAGCCGGGCACCAGGAACGGCCAGCCGGTGCCCGTCTGGGCCAGGATCGAAGTATCGTTTCGCCTGCTGTGAGCGGCTGACCCCCGCCAGCCGCGAAAACCAGTAGGGGTGGGACAAAAACCCCAGCGAAGCAGTGCCGGCTCCCCGGTTCCCCGCCCAGAGGCCCGCGGCCGGGGGGTTCAATCCGTTGTTTTCAACCGGGATAGGGTGCTATAAGCTGGAAGGCTCGTGGCTGGAGCAGTCTGGCCCATAACTTGCGTTCTCACATCGTATGTCTCGCGGTAATGTGCAATTCCGAGAGGACGAGTGCAAAGGATGCGCCCTTTGCATCGAGGCTTGCCCTCCCAAAGTGCTTCGCCAGACCGAGCGGCTGAACCACTACGGCTTCCACCCCGCGGAGTATATGGGCGAGGGATGCACGGGCTGCGGGATTTGTTTCTATTGTTGTCCCGAACCCGGTGCCTTGACCGTGTTCGTGGCTGACGGGGCGGCCGCAACCGCAGGGGGTCCCAAGTCCAAAGTCTAAGGTCCAAAGTCAGCCGATTTGGACTTTGGACCGTTGGACCTTGGACCCTCGGACCTTGGACCTGCTATGAGCGAACGGCGACTGCAACTGACGAAGGGCAACGACGCCGCAACCAAGGGGGCGTTGCTGGCCGGGTGCCAGTCCTTCTTCGGCTACCCCATCACGCCGGCCAGCGAGATCGCCGAGTCGGCCGCGGCCTATTTCCCGCTTCTGGGCCGCACCTTCATCCAGGCCGAGAGCGAAGTGGCGGCGATCAACATGGTCTACGGCGCGGCCTCGGCCGGCCAGCGCAGCATGAGTGCTTCTTCGGGGCCGGGGATCAGCCTTATGCAGGAGGGCATTTCCTACCTGGCCGGTTCCGAGCTGCCCTGCGTCATCGTGGATATCATGCGTGCCGGCCCCGGCCTGGGCAACATCGCGCCGGAACAGAGCGACTATCACCAGGTGGTTTGGGGCGGCGGGCACGGCAGTTATCACACGCTGGTGCTGGCTCCGGCCTCGCCGCAGGAGATGTGCGACCTGACCATGCTGGCCTTCGACCTGGCCGACCGCTACCGGAACCCGGCCGTGGTCCTGACCGACGGCTTTGTCGGGCAGATGATGGAGCCGGTGGCGTTTCCGCCGGCCATCGCGCCGCCGGCACTGCCGGTCTGGAGCGTGGCCGGGACCAAGGAAACGCGCGCCAACCTGATCTGCTCGGTTTTCCTCGAGCCGGAAGAGCAGGAACGGCACCTCCTGCACCTGCAGGAAAAATACCGGCGGGCGGAGATGACCGAACAGCGCGCGGAAAGCTACCAGACCGCAGGCGCAGAGGCGCTGTTCGTGGGTTACGGCATCGTGTCGCGCGTGTTGCGGTCGGTTGTGGACCAGGCGCGCGAGATGGGCATTGCCGCCGGCCTGCTGCGCCCCATCTCGCTGTGGCCCTTCCCGGTCCACGCCCTGCGCGAGGCGGCCCGGCTGGCGCGCCGGATCGTGGTGGTCGAGCTGAGCGACGGCCAGATGGTGAACGACGTTCGCCTGGCGCTCGACGGCGCCTGTTCCATCGAGCTGTACTCGCGCATGGGTGGCGTCGTTCCCACCGCCGATGAATTGCTGTCGCTGCTGGAGGTGGCGCAATGAGCGCGACGCCATCCGTATGGAAGCCGAGGCAGGCCCGGGCCCGGAGCTTCTATCCGGAGTTTTTGCGCAAGACCCCGCCCTGTGACCACACCCACTACTGCCCGGGATGCGGGCACGGCGTGATTCACAAGCTGATCGCCGAAGCCATCGACGACTTCAAGATCCAGGACCGCACCGTGCTGATCTCGCCGGTGGGCTGCGCGGTGTTCGCTTACTATTACTTCGACGTGGGCAACATCCAGGCGGCGCACGGGCGCGCCGGGGCGGTGGCCACCGCCGCCAAGCGCGCGCTGCCGGAGGCCATCGTGCTCGCCTACCAGGGCGACGTCGACCTGGGGCCATCGGGCTGGCGGAAACCATGCACGCTGCCAACCGCGGCGAGCCCTTTACCCTGTTCTTTGTGAACAACGCTATCTACGGCATGACGGGCGGGCAGATGGCGCCCACCACGCTCCACGGCCAGAAGACCACCACCAGCCCGTTGGGCCGCGGCCGCATGGAAGGCGCCCCGCTGCGCATCTGCGAGCTGCTCTCGCAGATGGACGCGCCTGCTTTCCTGGAGCGGGTCGCCGTGTTCGACGGCAAGAGCATCATGCGGGCGCGCCGTGCCGTCCGCAAAGCCATCGAGAACCAGGTTCAGGGCCGGGGCTTCTCGCTGGTGGAAATCCTTTCTCCCTGCCCGACGGCCTGGAACATGACGCCGGTCGAGGCCGCGGCCTGGGTGAAAGACTCGATGCTGCCGGCCTTCCCGCTGGGCAACTTCCGCGACCGGCCGAATCCCCCGGAGCCGCCGCGGCCGGCGCCGCCCCTCGAAGAGACCCACCGCCTGCTGCAGATCGGCGGCATCACCGCCGGCCAGGCCGCTGCGCTTGGCGCCGACAAGAGCGTCGAGCAGGCCCTTAACATATCCGGCTTCGGCGGCCAGGGCGTGATGTACCTGGGACGGGTGCTGGCCGAGGCGGGCATGCGCGCCGGCCTGCGCAGCTCCTTTCTGCCCTCGTATGGTCCGGAAATGCGCGGCGGAACGGCTCATTGCAGCGTCTGCCTCTCGGGCCGCGAGATTGGCTCGCCCCTGGCCACCCGCCCCACCCTGCTGGTGGCCATGAATGAGCCGTCCTTGCAGCGCTTCCATTCTTCTGTCCTGCCGGGCGGCCTTGTCCTTTACAACGGACCGGCCGAGCACTTCCAGGTCTACGGTGTTTCAACCGAGCTTCGCACGCAAGCCATCCAGGCCACGGAAATCGCAGACGGGTTGGGGAGCGCGCGGTTGGCCAACATGGTCATCCTGGGCGCAATTGTAGCCTGCGGCGACTTTTTGTCTGCCCCGGTGGTTGAGGCCGCTCTCGATTCCCTGGCCCGCAACGCGGCCGGCACCGAGAGGAACCGCAGATGCTTCCATGCGGGTCTGGGCACTGTAGCGGCGGCCAAGTGCGTTTGATCCCGACCTTATAAGGGCACCAAGACGCGCAGGTACAGAAACAGACACCGAGGACAGGAAACTGCCTGCGAGTTTTAGCCCAGTATTGTTGGATGCCAGTGCGTTTTTGCGTCTGTGTTGGAATTTCCAGCGCTGGCAAACAGTACGACGGTAGGTTAAGTTGTGACAATTCGTCCCTGCCCGATCTGGACGCTGTAAATCGCAACGCGGTGTTGGTTTTCTAAACACACGGCAACCCTCTGTATTGCAAAGCGTTACGCTTATCCGTCCCGCCACAGAGTTGCGCAATTCAACAAACGGCACGCCGCTTGCAGTTGCATGAATGGAGCCAGCAAACTTGTCCTCTATACGCAATTCATTGAAAAATAGGGAGTTGCTGATACATTCTGGTGTGCAGCAGGCTCACCAGGAGGTTTGGAAGCCATGTTGCCGTTTCTTACAGTGGCGGTGTCAGATCGCCGCCCCCGGAGGGACTGACAATGGTGGTGCTATTCGTAGTAGTGACCTTCGCCGCTTTTATCGCGTTGGATTACCTGCTGAACCGCGAGAAGTACGCCGTGGAAGCGGAGCAGGCGGAAAGGCCGCCGGTGCGGGCCTCGGCTCGTCCCTTCGAGCCGGTTTTTGTAAACGGCGTGATGATGCTGCCGACGCTCCGGTATCACCCGGGCCATGCCTGGGCCAATACCGAAGGCGCCGCGACAGCACGGGTCGGAATCGACGACTTTGCGGCGCGGATAGTGGGGCCGATTTCCCAGATCGATCTTCCGCTGGTCGGGCGCTGGATCCGGCAGGGCGAGAAGGCCTTCAGTGTCCACCAGGAGGGCCGGATGGCCGAGATCATGTCGCCGGTCGAAGGCGAGATCGTGCAGGTGAACACGACGCTGCGCGAGTCGCCTCAGTTGCTGCGCGACGACCCCTACGGCGTGGGTTGGGTGATGGTCGTTCACTCCCCCGATCTCTCCACAACGATCCGCAACCTGCTGTCCGGCTCGCTGGCGCAGCGCTGGATGGAAGACGCGGTCGAACGCCTGTATCGCTTCTTCGCTCCCGCCGTGCCCGCCATGGCCCAGGATGCCGGCCCGTTGAAACCGGGCCTGGGCGCCGACCTGGACGCCAACCGGTGGCGGGCGCTGGTCAAAGAATTCCTGTTGAACTGAATTGCGGCTGGGACCTGCGGCCGTCATACTGCGGCCCCGGTGGCGCGCGGGATGAGCCCCGGCGCGACCGGGGCCCCCTTGCGAAAGGATCGCCATGAAAGGCATCTTGATCGATGTATCGAAGTGCATCGGCTGCGGGGCGTGTCGCGAGGCCTGCCGCGTCCAGAACAATCTGCCGGAATCGAACGACACCGACCTCAGCGCCAGGACTTACACCGTGGTCAAGACCACCGGAGAGGTCAACTACCGGCGGCTGTGCATGCACTGCCTGGATCCGACCTGCGCTTCGGTCTGCCCGGTGGGGGCCTTCCGCAAGACCGCCGCGGGCCCGGTGATCTACGCCGCCGAGCGTTGCATGGGGTGCCGCTACTGCATGGTGGCCTGCCCCTTCGGCGTGCCGCGCTACGAGTGGGACAAGCCTTTACCGCTGGTCCGCAAGTGCACCATGTGCTCGGATCGGGTGCTGGCCGGCGGCGTCACCGCCTGCTCGGAAGCCTGCCCCACCGCCGCCACGTTGTTCGGGGACCGCGACACGCTCATCAAGGAAGCCCGCGCCCGGATCGCCGCCGAGCCCGGCAAGTACGTGGACCGCATCTACGGCGTCGAGGAGGCTGGCGGCGCCGCGGTGCTCTACATTTCGCCGGTGCCCTTTGAGAAACTGGGCCTTCCCGACAGCGTGGGCAAGGAACCGCTGCCCCTGCTGACCTACGCCGTGGCCAGGTCATGAACGGCGCAACGAGAATCTGGCCACGGGTGACGTTCTGGAAAGTGGTCTTTCTCGCCGTGGTGCTGGCGGGCAGCTATGCCACTGCGGTGCGTTTCCTGCGCGGCCTGGGCGCCAGCACCGCGCTCAGCGACCAGTTCCCGTGGGGCCTGTGGATCGGCTTCGACGTGTTGTGCGGGGTAGGGCTGGCAGCCGGCGGGTTCGCCATCACCGCCACCGTCTATCTGTTCCACCTCGAGCGCTTCCGCCCCATCGTGCGGCCCACCGTGCTCACCGCCTATCTCGGCTACCTGCTGGTGTGCACGGCGCTGCTGTATGACCTGGGGCGGCCGTACCGCATCTGGCATGCCATCATCATGTGGAACCCGCACTCGGTCATGTTCGAGGTGGCCTGGTGCGTGATGCTGTACAGCGCGGTGCTGACCGCCGAATTCCTCCCGGTGGTGCTGGAGCGGATCGGATGGACGCGGCCGGCCGAGCTGATCAAGAAGTTCAGCGTGCCGCTGGTGCTGCTCGGCGTCATTCTCTCGACGCTGCACCAGTCGTCGCTGGGCAGCCTGTTCCTGATCATGCCGGCCAAGCTGCACCCGCTCTGGTACTCGCCGCTGCTGCCCGTGTTGTTCTTCCTCTCGGCCATCGGGGCGGGTTTGGGCATGGTGATCTTCGAGTCGTTCCTGAGCTGGCGCGCCTTCCGCAAACGCCTGGAATTCGACCTGCTCGAGGACATTGCCCGGACGGCGGCCGTGGTGCTGGCCTGCTACCTGGTCCTGCGGTTTGAGGCCATCGCCGCCCGCGGCGCGCTCCGGCACCTGATCATGCCCCAGGCCGAGACCTATTACTTCTGGATGGAGGTGGCGCTGGGGGGCTTGGCGCCCATGCTGCTTTTCGGCATTCCCCGCACCCGCCGCAATCCTCAGGGCATGTTCCTGGCCGCCGTTTTGGCGGTGCTCGGCTTCGTGACCAACCGGCTGAATGTCAGCATCACCGGTCTGGCGGCCTCCTCCGGCGTCAACTACTTCCCGAAGTGGACGGAGATCACGGTGACGCTGATGCTGGTGGCCATGGGCTTTGCCGCGTTCGCGCTGGCTGTGCGCTTCCTGCCGATCTACGGGCCGGTAACTCATGCGTCGCCGCATGCCGCGCCCCCGGAACGGCAGCGGCGCCTGCACGCCGAGCAGATCGCGGCCGGCGATTGAACAAAAGCTATCAGCCGTCAGCTATCAGCTTTCAGCCCGCTGCATCGGCCGGCTGGCTGATAGCTGAGAGCTGATAGCTGAGAGCTGATAGCTTCACTATGCGCTGGAGACTCGGTGTAAAACTCGCCCTCTGGCTGGCTGTGGGCCTGGCCCTGGTGTTCGGGATGGTCAGCTACTGGGGGAGGCGTGTCTATCGATCGACGCTGGAAGAGGTGAGCACGGCGGCCGCCGAGCGGATGGGCGACGTGATCAAGCGCGCCACCCGCCACTCCATGCTGCAGAACAACCGCGCCGACCTGTACTTCACCATCCGCACCATGGGCGCGCAGCCGGGCATCAAGCGCATCCGCATCTACAACCAGGAGGGGCGCATCTCCTTCTCCACCGATCCGGCCGAGGTCAATCACCTGGTCGATAAGACGGCCGAGGCCTGCTACGGATGCCACGCCCAATCGGCCCCCCTGACCAAGCTGGCGCGCCCCGACCGGGTGCGGTTTTTCCAGGACCCGCACGATGGCCGGGTGCTGGGTCTGATCCACCCCATCGAAAACGATTCCGAGTGCTCGAACAGTGCCTGCCACGCCCATCCCGCTTCCCAGCGAGTGCTGGGAGTGCTGGATACGCAGCTCTCCATGATCAGCGCCGACGCCCACGTGGCGGCCTACGCGCGCCGGGAATTCCTGCTGGACCTGCTGGGCATGGCGGCCTTGCTGCTGCTGTGCATCGTGCTGGTCTGGATGCTGGTGCAGAAGCCGGTGCGGGCGCTCATGGAAGGCACGCGGCGCTTCGGCGCCGGCGAGCTGGCCTATCGCATTGCGGTCCGCTCCAGCGATGAAATCGGGACGCTGGCGGAGTCCTTCAACCGCATGGGAACGGAGCTGCAGGCGGCGCGCGAGGAGCTGTCGCTCTTTGCGCAGACGCTGGAGCAGCGTGTCCAGGAGAAAACGGCGCAGGTCCAGCAGGCCATGACCCGCATGGCCGAGATGGAGCGCCTGGTTTCGCTCGGCAAGCTGGCCGCCGCCGTGGCCCACGAGATCAACAACCCGCTGGCCGGCGTGCTCACCTACGCCAAGCTGCTGGGCCGCCACATGGACCGCGAGCGGGCGCGGCGGGCGGCCGCGTTGGCCGGCGCCTCTTCCTCGGTGGCGGCGCCCGAGGAAACCGCCGAACAGCGCGAATGGCTGGCCATCATCGAGGGCGAAACCCGGCGCTGCGGGGCGCTGGTCAAGAACCTGCTCACCTTCGCCCGCCAGGTGCCCATCGAGATGGTTGAGACCGATATCAACGGCTTGCTGGAACGCTGCCTGCGCCTGGTGCAACACCAGCTCGAACTGCAGAACATCCAGTGGGAGTGGAATCCGGACGGGCCGCTTTCGGTTTACTGCGATTCCGGGCGCGTGCAACAGGTGTTCCTGGCCATCATCGTCAATGCCGTTGACGCCATGCCGCGCGGCGGCCTGTTGCGGCTGGACAGCCGCCTGGAACCCGCCGGCGCGCTTCCCGAGCGGGTGGTCATCGAGATTGCCGACAACGGTGCCGGGATCGCCCCTGATGTGCTGCCGCACATCTTCGAGCCCTTTTTCACCACCAAGGACGAGGCCCGCAGCACGGGCATGGGGTTGGCCGTGGCCTACGGCATCATCCGGCAGCATGGCGGCGAAATCCGGGTGGAATCGCAACTCGGACAGGGCACGGCCTTCCGGATTTACCTGCCCGTCGAGGCGCGGCCGCCGGCCCCGGAGGCTTAAGGTGTCAGGTGCCAAATGGTTCACGCTCCTGGCGACTTTGGACTTTGGACCTTGAACTTTGGACTTGGTATGAAACACAACAACGGCGTAAGGGTGAACAACCACCCGGCCGGCAGGCATAACGCCGGGGAGAACTATTCGAACGGAGGTCGCGCCATGGGCGCACAAATCGCCAATGGGACTCGCGCCACGGGCGCGCCGGCGGCCGCGGGGAACCAAACCCAGGCCGGCGTGCTGGTGGTAGACGACGAACGAGTGGTGCGCGATTCGCTGGCGCGCTGGCTGTCGGACGAGGGCTACTCCACGGCCACCTCGGCCAGCGCCGCCGAAGCGCTGCGCGTGCTGCAAAGCCGGCGCTGGGACCTGGTGCTGCTGGACATCAAGATGCCGGGCATGGACGGCATGGAACTGCAGCGGCGCCTGCGCGAAATCGATCCGCTGGCGCTGGTCATCATCATGACCGGGTACGCCTCGGTGGAGACGGCGGTGGCCGCCATGAAGCAGGGCGCCTTCGATTACATCACCAAGCCCTTCGATCCCGACGAACTGTCGGTGCTGGTCCGCCGCGCGCTGGAACACCGCCGCCTGAAGCTCGAGAACACCCGCATGCACGAGCAACTGGAAGCCTCGGCGCAGCCCGTCGATCTGATCGGCAACAGCCCGGCCATGGCCCGCGTGCGGGAGATGATCGCCACCGTGGCGCCCACCGAGGCCACGGTGCTGATCCGGGGTGAAAGCGGCACCGGCAAGGAACTGGTAGCCCGGGCCATCCACAACCTCAGCACCCGCCGCTACATGCCCATGGTGACCATCCACTGCGGCGCGCTCACCGAAACGCTGCTGGAGAGCGAGCTGTTCGGCCACGAGAAAGGGGCCTTCACCGGCGCCCAGTACCGCAAGAAAGGCAAGTTCGAGGTGGCCGAAGGCGGGACGGTGTTCCTGGATGAAATCGGCGACATCAGCCTGAAAACGCAGACCGACCTGCTGCGCGTGCTGCAGGAAAAGGAGATCACGCGGGTGGGCGGCACCCAGACCATCAAGCTCGACTTCCGTGCCGTGGCGGCCACCCACCGCGATCTGCAGGGCCTGGTCAAGGAGGGCAGCTTCCGCGCCGACCTGTTCTTCCGCCTCAACGTCTTCAACATCCGCGTGCCACGGCTCGAGGAGCGGCGCGAAGACATTCCCCTGCTGGTCGAGCATTTCCTTCGCAAATACGCCCAGTCGATGAACAAGCAGTTCCGCAACGTCTCGCCCGCCGCCATGGAGCTGTTGATGGCCCAGTCCTGGCCGGGCAACGTCCGCGAACTGGAGAACGCCGTGGAGCGGGCCATGGTGGTGGGCCAGGAGCCGGAGTTGTTGCCCCGCGATTTTCCACTGGGCGGGCGCGAGAAGGCCGAGCCGCCGCGCTCGCTCGACGATGTCGAGCGGGGGCACATCGAGCGGGTGCTCCGCGAACTCAACTGGAACCAGAGCCGGGCGGCGCGGGTGCTGGGCATCGACCGCGTCACGCTCTATCACAAGATCAAGCGGTATGGGCTGAAGCGGCCCGATGGCGGCCAGGCGGCGGCGTCCGCCGACCACGAGTAACCACGCTGTTGGGAATTGCGGATTGCGGATTTCAGACCTACTCCCAAATCCGCAATCCGCAATCCGAAATCCGTATGGGGAAGGTCGACGGCAGGAAAAACGGGTTGTTGGGGTTGGACTGGCTGCCCCCGGCCTTTCCGCTGATGGGGGGCGAGGAGGAAGCGGCCCAACCGGCTGCGGGCCGGCAGTCGCTGGAGGTCCACCTGATCGCGCTGGGCACCACCCCGCCGGAATGGCTGGCGGCCCTGGCGGCGGGACTGCGCCACGCCGCGGGCTGGGATTGCGCGCGCCGGTCCGAGGTCAAAGACCTGAGTTTCGCCCTGCTGGCCAGCCGCGGCCAGTTTTACTCGACGGCCATCCTCGCCCGCCTGGAAGAGGAGCACGCCCGGTTGAAATCCTGGCGCGGCCGGCCGCTGGTCTTGGGAGTGGCCGACGTCGATCTCTCGCTTCCCATTTTCACCTTCGTTTTCGGCGAGGCCCGTGACAACGGCCCCTGCGCCGTCATCTCGGGCCATCGCCTGCGCCAGGAGTTCTACGGCCTGCCCCCCGACCGGCCGCTGTTCGAGGAGCGCTTGCTGAAGATGGCGGTGCACGAGCTGGGCCACACCCTAGGCCTGCGCCACTGCGCCGGCTATCGCTGCGTCATGGCCACCTCCTACAGCATTGAGCGCCTGGATCTGAAATCGCTGGAATTCTGCGCCGCCTGCAAAGCCCAACTGGCCTCCCCGTAACCGCCGTCATCCACGGCAAACATCCCCTGCGGGGACTCGTTGGATGGTAGGCAGGCAACAGCAGGTGGCATGGGGCGCAAGGCCCGTGCCTACTTCAGGGATTTCAGGGCCCGGACGTGGGTCTGGCGGTCGAAGGGGCGCCTTTCCCTCTGGATGCGCCAGATTTGTTGGAGCACGAGGTTGCCGATGCGGTGGATGGCCTCGTGCCGCGAGACGCCGGCCGCCAGCAGGCGCTCCAGCGCTTCGGCCGCTTCCGGAGGCTCGTTCTGGGCCAACTGGTTCTCGACGATGGTGTGCATGGTGACGTGAAGGTAAGGGTTGACGCCGCCGATGGTGCTCTCCGGCAGGCGTTGCGGCGACTCCCAGGCAACCCGGTACTCCGGGTGCTCCTTCATGGCGGCAGCCAGGTGGGCCTCCTCGCCCGCCACCGCTTCACCGCGTTGCGAGCGTTCCCAAATGCTGTGAGCCAGGGCGCGGTTGGCGCCGGCCGGCGCCGCTTCGCCGGCTTCGCCGCCTTCCATCTGGATTTCCAGTTCCTCGGCCAGTTCCCCGATTTCGCTGCCCTGCTGCAGCAGCCGTTCGGCGACCCCCTGCCAGTCGCGGGACGAGGCGCTGTTCTCCTCCAGCTCCACTTGGGCCAGCACCTTGAGAAGCACACCGTACTCGGTGAGCAAGCCACCGACGAAATCGGCCTGATCGGCCAGGTCTCCGGCTTGGGCGCGGCGGTGAGCGAGGGCCTCGGCGAGCCGGCCCGCCTGCTCGTCCAGCACCGCTTCATTCAGCACGGCCAGCAGGTCGCCGCCGAGCAGCCCCGCATCGGGGTGGTCAGGCCGGCCCAGCAGTTCCTGGATCTGCTGTGCCGCCTCCGGCAACCGGCCCAGGAGCTTCTGCAAGCGGTCGGCGAATTGATCCCGCGCCGCCTTTCGCGCCGCATCGGCCTGCCGCTCGCCTGCCTGCGTTTTCCCATTCCGCTTCGAACGCATGCTGTGGTGCTTCTTCATATCCGGCGCAGGGACCGCCTTCAGCCGGTCCCTACTTATCTTTCTTCTCTTTCTGCTGGACGTTCTTGAGGGCCATCTTGCGGATGGTCTCCGACACGTTCTTGTCCATGGACAGGGCCCGCTGGTCCTGGGGCAGGAGCCGGTTGAGCAACTGCAGGCCGATGTCCAGCGGAGTGCGCGGATTGAACGCCAGGTTGCGCAACACCGAGTAGCTCTTCATGAACTTGCGGCTCATGGAGATCAGGCGCAACACCTCGTCGGAAACGCTTTTGAGGTTGGCAAAGGTTTCAATTTCCTGCTCGGTCACCTTCGGCGAGCCGAGCACCGCCCGGGCAATCAGCTTGCTCGGGTCGCGGATCAGGATGGCGCGCTCGTCCTTGTTGCCCTTCACTGACAGTTGCACCTTCTGGGAGATGTTCATGCGCGAGACCTTGGCGTAGATGGACTCGGCCTTCTTCTCCTCGTTGCCCGTGGCCGCGGCCACCGCGATCTCCTTGTCCAGTTTCTGGATTTCCTCCTCGGCCAGCGGTTTGATCGCCAGGCGCTCTTCCTCCAGTTGCGCTTCGGCGATGAGCAGTTCCAGGAAGCTGGGCTCGAAGACGAAGCCCTCGGTCTTGGCCGCCAGCCGGCTCTCGCTCAGCTTCAGGTAGGCGGTATTGCTCTTGAGGGCCACCAGGGCGTTGGTGCGCAGCAGGTCGATGTTGTCCAGCATCACGCGGACCATGTCCAGGTCGGCGATGGCGGCCAGTTCTCCCACCGCCTGCTGAGGAGTGTTGCGGTTGGAGAGGATGGACGGGAGCAGCTCGCTCCTGACGTTCTCCAGCGCCAGGAAGTATTCCAGCACGTCGGCGGTGGTGCTGCGGCGGGTGAGCAGGGGCGCCAGCGTGTCCGCCGACCAGGAGGCCAGCGTGCGGCGCGCTTCGGTGCGCACTTGTTCATCCGCATCGCGGCTGAGAGCCACCAGCAGCTCCAAAGAAGCCTCCGGCGGCAGGCCCGCCTGCCCGCGGGCCGCTGTCAGTTTGTCGCCAGCGATCATGGCTGTTTCAAGTCCTCCCGGGTGAAAACCGCGGTTTTCGGTTCACCCATCCGGCCCAGGGGCGGCTGGGTTTCGCCATTGAGGGTGAGCACGACGGCGCCGGCATTGCCCGCGCGCACCTCCATCCTGGATTCCGCCGATGCCCGCCGCATCTGCCCCTTGCGCATAGTACCGCGGAATACCGTCCGGCCGTCGGCGATCACTTCGACCCTGGAGCTGTCCAGCGTGTCGATCTGCAACTGGAGCCGCGGCGGAGCCGGCGGCGAGGGCTGGCCGGAGGCCGGCGCCTGGGCGGGGGAGGCCGCCGGGGGCGCCGCCGGTGCGCCCGAAGGCTCCTGGGCCGGCGCCGCGGCGGTCGCCGCAGGAGAAGCGCCCAGCGCTCGCGGAGAAAGCGGAGCGGGAAGCTGTGGCGGCGGCGCCACAGCCGGCGACCGGTACAGCGGCAGCCACGGCTGCCACAGCTCGCGCAAGGCCACCACGCTGAGCACCAGCGCCGCCGACAGACCCGCGATGAGCAGCAGCCGGCGCCGCGCCGGCCACGCTGCCGGCCCTTGGCCCGCGGCAACCTGCCTGGCCAGACTCTCCCGCTGCGCGGCCACTGCTTCGATACTCACCGCCCCGGGCGTCCCGACCGCCAGGTCGAACTCTGCCCCAGCCTGTTCCTCGTCCAAGCCCAGATAGCGGGCGTAGTGCAGTACGAAGGCGCGGCTGAAGATCCCGCCCGGCAGCAAGTCGAACCGATCCTCCTCGATCGCCTCCAGCATTCGCGTGCTGATCTTCGTGTGTCGGGCGATCTCCTCCAGCGCTATGGCGCGCATTTCGCGCTCTCGTTTGAGCTTTTTGCCGAAGGAACCCATGAGACGGACACAAGGTCGGCTATCAACTTTCCGGCTTGCCATCATAGGTTTGCGGGAGAAAGGATGTCAACCGAAATGCAGGCTGGAGGCTGGCGGCCGTGGGCTGTGGGCCACCATCTCGGGCTGCGGCTCCGAGCGGCAGGGACACGGTAACAAGCAGCAGGCAGTAAGCAGCCAAACCATGCCTGTGGCCGTCCGCCGTCAGCCGTAAGCCGCCGGCCGGCAGCCCGTGCTATAATCATCCTGGGTCGTGCCGGGGGCTGTTTGCTCGTGTGTCTACAACTCCGACCGCCGCGAGGATAGAATTGCCGGATTCCTTCGGCCAAACAACAGATCAGCAGCGCATCGCGGAACTGGAGCGGCAAATCAGCGTACTCAGTGTCTTCCATGATATCGGCAAGGCGCTGACCTCGACGCTGGATCTCAGCCGGGTGCTGGAAACCATCATGGAGCAGATCAGTGGGCTGTTCCATCCGGATACCTGGTCGCTGTTGCTGCTGGACCCCGCCAAGCAGGACTTGTATTTCGAGATCGCCGTGGGGCAGGCGGCCGAGAAGCTGAAGGGTATACGGCTGAAAATGGGCGAAGGGGTGGCCGGCTGGGTGGCTCAGCGCGGCGAATCGGTGCTGGTCAGCGACGCCAACACCGACCAGCGCTTCGCGCCCCGGGTGGACGCCGTCACCCGGATGGAAACCCGCATGATCGCGGCGGTGCCCATCCGCGGCCGCGACTCGATCCTGGGAGTCATCGAGCTGATCAATCCGCCGGCTTCGGTCCAGTTCGGCGAGAGAGAGATGCTGCTGTTGCAGGCCCTGGGCGATTACACGGCCATTGCCCTGGAGAATGCGCGCCACATGGAGCGCATTCACCAGATGACGATCACCGACGACTGCACGCAGTTGTTCAACTCCCGGCACCTGCACAACGTGCTGGAATCGGAAATCTACCGGTCCGGCCGTTACGGCTACAAGTTCTCGCTGGTGTTCTTCGACCTGGACCACTTCAAGCAGGTGAATGACACCCACGGGCACCTGGTGGGGAGCAGGCTGCTGGCCGAGGTCGGCCAGTTGATCAAAGACCACCTGCGGATGATCGACCTGGCGTTCCGTTACGGCGGAGACGAGTTTGTGGTGCTGCTGCCGCAGACCGACAGGACCGCGGCCATCAATGTGGCCCGCCGCCTCCACCGCCTGGTGAGTGATGCTGTCTTCCTGCGCGAACACGAGATCAACCTGCGGCTGACCGCCAGCTTCGGACTGGCCTGCTATCCCGAAGACGCCACCGGCAAAGACGATCTGATCCGGCAGGCCGACGAAGCCATGTACCTGGTGAAGAACACGGTTCGCAACAGCATTGCCGCCGCCAACGTGGGTCTGCTTAGCTGATGGCCTGCCGCCGCGCCTCCATGCTTCTGGTACTCCCGCCTGATTCATGAAACGCACCCCGGACACACCTGGCCTGGCACAGCCGGGCCAAGTTCATCCCCGGTGAATGATCCGGCCTAGTGAAACGTGATGGTGGAATCGGCGGTGTACTTGCGGTAATTGCGGAAGTCGATCACGTTCCGCGAGCAGAAGCTTGTGCCTCGTTGGCAACTGAGGTTTTCGGCGCGGGCGGGCAGCAGGTACTTCTGGGTGCCGATGGAGACGAAGGCGTAATCGACCGCGGTTTCCACGCTATCGAACGGAAACGAGCCGGGCAGCCGGACGGCCTGCATCTCGATCCGCAACACCCGCACGCTCTCCTTGTCGATCCACAGCGCGCCGCGGTAAGCCGGCAGGACCAACTGCGCGCCGGCGTGCACCTCCCAGGCGGAATTCGACTGCGCCACGTCGAAATCGTAGACGGCGGCCGGCAGGCCGGAGGCCGTCGAATCGTTCCGGTAGCGGAAGCGCGCGTCGGTGGCCGGCGAGAACAGATTGCCGAGGATGGTCCCAAACTCGCCCGTGGACCACGTGCCTGGGAGTTCCTTCATGGATTTCGCCGCCGGTCTGCCGTTGATGGTGATGTTGCGGTAGTCTTCCTGGCCGTCTTCGTACACCACCGCCGCCGATACCACATCCTGGGCCTGCCAATTGGGCGGGTTGGCCTGGCTGGCATAGCGCGTGGTCAATTGCTGGCACATGTAGTTGGGGAGCTTTTCGGTGAAGGAGGCGGTGGTCTGCCGGGCGCGGCTGATCAGGGCTTCGCGGGGATCGGGCGGGGGCGCGGGCGCCGGCTCAGTTCGCTTCGGCTCCGCAGCGGACGGCGGCGCAACCGGCGGCGTACTCGTGGCCGCCGGTTGCGCCGGCGCTGCCTTTCCCGCCGGCGCCTTCTGCGGGGCCGGCTTGCCGCGCTTCAGCTTCGGCGGGCCCGGGTCTTCGGGCTCCTGCTGCGCCGGCGCACGGCCGCCGGCCTGCAGCCCTAGTGCGAAAAGAAACGCAATCCAGGTCAGTCGGCGCATGAATTCCCTGACGTTAGACGAAGCACCCCGCCCATTTGGATACAACGTTACACATGTCTTGGGGGTTACATCTTGTGCTGGATGGCTGTTTCGCTGGAAACCAAGAAGTTGAAAATGGCGAGCACCTGCTTGCGGTATTCCAGGATGCGGCGGGCCGTCGTCGGGAAACCGGGTTCCAGTTCTTCCCGCGACCGGAGCCACTTGGCGGCGACTTCGCAGGGCACGTCGATGTCTTGGCGCAGCGCCTCGATTGAATGTCCGCGAAGGAACATTCCGAAGAAAAAAGCAGCCTCCCGTTGCGGGGGCGGCAGTTCGGTATTGTCCATCGTCGCCAATGTTCCAGCCTCGGGCCCCAGCCAGAAATTGAAAAACCGGCCACCCCGGCCGATCAGCTTCATCATACCATAGCTGCCCCGGTTTCGCCAAGAGCGAAGACAGTTTGCGCTTGAGGCGGCGCCGGCTCCCGGCTCGTCCGCCTGTTCCATCCGAAATCTGCGGGCTGAAGGCTCACTCGACTCGGCGGGACGGCCGCTTGCTCCTCGACATCTTCTGAGGTCTGGGCATCACCGCCCGTCCGGACTCCGCACGCCGGCCTCGCGGCCCCGGCGCCGGCCGCCTGTTTCCGGTTGTTTAATTGGCTGGTTTAATGGTTTATAGGACAATTGCGTCCATTTCTACTTCCTTTATTTTGTTATGGTTACATTACCGTAGCCATTATTTTAATGGTTATATACTGGCGGGAGCCGAAAAACCATGAAATTATTACTCTGTTCATATAATTTCAGTCTAGCATACCATGTCAAGTTTTTCGGCCCTCTCGCGCCGCAACTCATTCCGAACAAAAGAAATAAAGTTCGGACGTCGTTTCCCGGCACACGGCCTTTTTTTTCAGCGGGACGCTAAGGCGCCGTAGGAGCGCAACTTGCGGGCGACGCGTCGTTGACCTTGGCAAACAGAACCCTGTACGGAACTTCGATCCGGAAAAATAACCCGACGAATTCCAGGAAAAACTGGCTAAGATGCTGGAGGCCAAAGTTGACAATGGCGAAGGCGGAAGGCGGAAAGCGGAAGGCGCCAAGACAAGCCCGGGCCGCCTTCTGCCTTCCGCCTTCTACCTTCCGATTCTAACCAGATGCCTGCAAGCAGTGCAGAGTCGTACTCCCGCGAAGAACTCCGCCGCATCCTGCACCTTTCCGAGCGCCAGTTGGGCGCCTGGCAGCGGCAGGGCCTGGTGCCCGCCGGGCCCTATACGTTTTCCGACCTGATTGCCGTTAAGACCATCCTGAAGCTGCGGCAGAACAACGTCGCGCTCAAGAAAATCCAGAGCAGCGTCTCGGCGCTGAAACGCAAGCTGAAGGGCATCGAGCGCCCGCTGACGGAGCTAAAGATTTCTTCCGACGGCCGCCGCATCCTGGTGAACTACCAGGGCGCCGTCATGGATCCCGATACCGGGCAACTGCTGTTCAACTTCGACACCGGCAAGCTGCACGCCAGCGTGAAGGCCATGCGGGTGGCCGGCTCCCCGGCTCCGCCGCAGCGCAAGCAGGAAGCCGAGGAGTGGTTCTTGAAAGGCCTGAAGCTGGAGGAACGGCCGGAGACGGTGCGGGAAGCGATGCAGGCTTACGTCAAGGCCATCGAGCTGAACCCACAGGCCGCCGGCGCGTACATCAACCTCGGCACCATCTACTACAACATGCGCCAGCTCGACGAGGCCGAGAAGTGCTACCAGGCGGCCGTCAGCCTGGACCCGGATTATTCGCTGGCCTATTTCAACCTGGGCAATGTGTTCGATGAGCGCGGCGACCTGCCGGGAGCCAGGCGCAACTACGAGCAGGCGCTGCGGCTGGCGCCGGGTTATGCCGATGCGCATTACAACCTGGCCCTGCTTTACGAGAAGCTGGGGATGCGGGCCAAGTCCGGGCCGCACTGGCGCGCCTATCTGAAGCTGGACCCCAGCAGCCCCTGGGCCGCCTATGCCCGCCAGCAACTGGCGCGCGGCCCGATGCAGGTGGTCCCCCCGCACGAGGAGCCCGGCAGTAGGCAGTAAGCAGTTAACAGGAACAACAATTGCGGATTTCGGATTGCGGATTTCGAACGCGGGTTGAAATCCGCAATCCGAAATTCCTTGTGCCTTCTGCCTTCCGCCTCCTGGCTCCTTCTCTACTTCACCGTAAAGTCGGGGGCCATTTTTAGCTTGTCGTAGAGCTTGCGGCGGCCGGCCTTGTCGCCGTCCTGAATCCGGCGCGCGGCGGCGGCCACGGCTTCTGCTTTGGCGCGCGGCACTACCACCACGCCTTCGGTGTCGGCCACGATCATATCGCCCGGCATCACCAGCACGCCGCCAACGTTCACCGGCAGGTTGTAGGACTCGGTGAGGATGCGCCCCGGGTCGATTCCGCGGGTGGAGCCGCGCTGGTAGACCGGAATGCGCTCCAGGATCACCTCGTCGGAATCGCGGCACCCGCCGTCGATCACGATGCCGCGCATGCCGCGGGTGAACCAGCCCAGCGCGTTGTTGGAACCGCAGAAGCCGACGTCCCGGGTGCGCGAGGCATCGATCACCAGGATCGTGTCCGGCTGCAGTTGACGGGTGAAATCGTTCGGGTTCCTGGTCTTGTACCAGGCGGACTCCCACTTGGCAAACTCCTCGTGGGTGGGGAAGATGGGCGCCCGCTCCTGCGGCGGCATGAGGCGCAGCGTGACCGCCACTCCGTAAATGCGGTGGGTGAAATTCTTTTCGTCGCGCCAGAGCTGCTTGATGCCCGCGTCCATCACGGTTACGTCCTGCAGGCCGACGACGTCCAGCCCATCGACCACATCGGTGACCCTCAGGTCCTTGAACTTGGCCACCATCGCTTCGTTTTCCGCCTGCGAGTATTGCTTCACCGGCAGGTATTGTTTTGAAAAAGGCGGTTCGGCAGTCTGCGCCGCGGCCCAAACAGCGGCCAACAGGAACGCCAGAATCGCCAGGATAGTTGCTTGCTTCATGCACACCTCCGTGGGGCAAATCCTAACATTTTGTCTTTCTTGGTGTCTTGGTGTCTTTGTAGTTAAATTTCCCCCGGTTTTGGGATATAAACCCTTCCGCAGGCATTTCGGGCGACCGGCCCGACTGGGGCTGGAGGTCGCCGCCACTTTTCATCAAGGGAGAGAAGACTTATGGAAGATATCAGCAGAAGGTCGTTCGTCAGGCGGGTGACCGGAGCGGGGGTCGGCGCCTCGGCTTTTACCATCATCAAGCCCGAACTGGTGCGCGGGGCGGGCAAGGAAAAGCTAAAGTTCGGGGTGGTGGGCTGCGGGGGCCGCGGCACCGCCGCCGTCCTGAACAACTTTACTGGTTGCGAGAACACCGAACTGGTGGCCATGGGCGATGTGTTCCGCGACCGGCTGGAAAGCTCCTTCAAGCGGCTGAAGGGCAACGAGAAGTTCGCCGACCGCGTCAGCGTTACCCCTGACCGCCAGTTCGTCGGCTTCGATGCCTACAAGAAGGTGATCGATTCCGGCGCGGACGTGGTGATCCTGGCGACGTCGCCCGCCTACCGGCCGCTGCACTTCGAAGCGTGCATCGATGCCAAGAAGCACGTCTTCTGCGAGAAGCCGTTCGGCACCGACCCGGTGGGCGTGCGGCGCTGTATGGCCGCCGCCAAGAGGTCGGAGCAAATGAAGCTCACGGTGGTGTCCGGAGCGCAGCGTCGCTTCGCCCGCGACTACCAGGAGACGGTCAAGAAGATCCAGGGCGGGGCGATCGGGGACATCACCTCCGCTTATGCGTACTGGATCGGGACGCCGGTCATCCAGCAGAAAGCGCGCGACCCGAAATGGAGCGAGATGGAGTGGCAGAACCGCGCCTGGTACTCGTTCGTGTGGATCTGCGGTGACCAGGTGGTCGAGCAGCACCTGCACAACATCGACGTCTGCAACTGGGTTATGGGAACGCATCCGGCCAGCGTGGTGGCCAGCGGGGGGGCCGCCTGGCGCCCGCGCGAGGAGATCTACGGGAACATCTACGACCACATCGTGGCCGACTTCGTCTACCCCAACGGCGCGCACATGCTGAGCCACTGCCGCCAGTACCCGCGCGAGGGCGGCATCTACGGCAACGTAAGCGAGCTGGTGGTGGGGACCAAGGGCCGCAGCAACTGCCACGACCTGGGCGGCGGCAGCGGCCAGGACGCGCGCGCAGCATTCAAGGACCCGCTGGAGGACCCTTACGTCCGGGAGCACATCGCGCTGTGCGACAGCATCCGCGGCAACGGGCCCTTCCTCAACCACGCCATGGAGGTCGCCGAAAGCACCATGACCTGCGTCATGGCCCGCGAGTCGGCCTACTCCGGCCTGGAGATCACCTGGGAGGACATGATGGCCTCCAAGCTCGACCTGCAGCCCGAGTACGCTTGGGATGCCAAGCCGGTGGTGACGCCGCTGCCGGTGCCCGGCGTCTACAAGTTCGAGCGGGTCAAGAAAGAGCAAGCCCCCGCGGAACGGCCCGCGCAGAAGAAGAAGAAAGCGGGATAGTCGCTGGCCCGTGCGCGACGCTGTGGGATGATTCTCAACGCGGAGACGCAGAGAGCGCTGAGGCACGCAGAGAGATTCTCTGCGTTTTCTCTGCGCCCTTTGCGTCTCTGCGTTGAACCTGCGGTTCCGGCGGCCGCCGCTCGATGGGCACGGCTCAGTGGCGTTTCCCGCCAACCTACCGATACGTGATCCACATGGGGCTGGCCCAGACCAGCTCGCCGTCGGCCTGCTCACCCCGTACATAGTAGTAGCTGGTCTTGCCCTTCTGGGCGGCGTTGTCCCGCCAGGTGAACTCCACTTCGCGCTTGCCCGGCTCTGTCGAGTAAATGTACTCGCCGTCCTTGATGACGTGGACCTTGGCGAACTCCGCGGTGCCGCGCAGCTTCACGCTGATGGCCGGCGGCTCCGAAACGCTGAACTCCTCGCCCATCAGGTGGCTGCCGCAGCGCACCTCGGCCAGGATGTTGTCGGTGGCGCCGTAAACGCGCCGCTTCTGGAAGGCCTCCAGGATGCCCTCGCGCGTGGGGTTGGTCACCCACAGGTTGCAGTAGGAGATGTGCGTGGAGCCGTGATCGCTCGATGACTGGAAGCCCAGGCGGTATCCCTTCTTCAGCGCCAGCGAGACAAAGCCCAGCGGGCGCCAGCCGCCGATCGAGTTCTCCTCGGTGTTGGAGCGCGGCGCGCCCGGCATCTCATAGTTCTGCCGGCAGCCCTGGTAAATCTCGACCACCGGCTCCAGCAGGGGGTCGTTGTCGCGCCAGTCGGTGCCCATGTCGGTGCCCGAGGTATGCGAGGCCACGATGCCGTTGTACTTGCGCAGGTACTCGTAGAGTTGCAGCGTGTCGGGGGCGTTGCCCGGCGCGTCGTTGGCCACCTTCGGCAAGCGCGGCAGCGGCCGGATGCCGCGCTGCGCGAACACCGTGTTACGGTGCCCTTCCGGATAACTGACGCTGCGCTCGTAAGAGAAGATGGACACATATTTGTCGCCCAGCTTGTACGCGTCGGTGAGTTTCTGCTGGATCCACCAGGGATATTCGCCGGTGCCGTTGTCGTGGTCGCAGCAGCCGCCCCAGTCCATGGAGGCGGCGTCGATCATGTAGCGGTAGGCGTCAATGATGGGCCCGTCGCCGGTGCCATCGTAAGAGATGTCGGTGTGGCGGTGAAACTCGCCGCGCATCACGCGCAGTTGCTGGCCGGCCAGCGGCGCGCGGTAGGCGCGCATCACGCCGATCTGGTCTTTCTCGGCCGTGGCGTCGGCATCGGCCGGGGCCGCGGTTTCGGCCGGGATGGGCCGAAGCTGGGCGGGCTGCGCGCGGTCCTTCACCAGCATCTCGGCGGCATAGACGTCGCTGTTGATGGACTCGGGAGCGCCCTGCATGCCGCCGCCAGCGGCGCGCCGGGAGGGCAAGATGGTCTCCGACAGCCGGCGGTCGCCGGCCACCGCCAGCAGCAGGTCGCCCGGGGCGATGGCCACCATGGCCGGGCGGTTCTCGACCCACTGGTCGGCGTTGGGGATGACGATCGGGCCTTTCCACTGCGCGCCGTCGAAATACACCATCTGCTCGACCCATACCGTCCCGGCGGGCGAGCGTCCGGGGAGCTGGCGGGTGCGGAAGGCCAAGTAGACGAGGCCCTCCGGATCGACGGCCAGGCGCGGGAAGGTGTTCAGCGACTGCGGTCCGGCGGGCGGGCGCTGGCCCTGTGCCTGTGCCAGCATCTGCGCCCGTTGTTTCTGCGCCTTGGCCGCGGCGCGCCCCTGCGCCTGCGCGCCCGCTTGCGTCTGTGCGCCCTGCGGCCGTTCGCCAGTCCCGCTCGGCGGGACGGCCGCGGCGGCCGCGGCGGCGGGGGTCGCGGCCCGTGGCAGCACGCTCTCGAGGCTATCGGAGGCCGGATCGAACACCTGCGATCCCTGGAAGCACTTCACCGCCACGTTGTGGTTGCGGTAGATACCCACTCCCTTGTGCGCATCCGCGCCGTTATCCTTGGCCCACTTCAGCTCGGCGGTTTCATAGGCCACCCACAGCCGGTTCTGCCGGTCGTAGGCAATCGAGGGCCGGGCCTCGAAGGCCAGGCTGGCGGCCACCGGAACCGGCTCGTCCATGCCGATGCCGCCTTGCATGCGCAGCCGCCGGAAGTACACGTCATAATCGCCCTTGTCGTAGGTGTCCCAGGCGACGGCCACTTCACCGTTGGCCGCCGTGGCGATCGAAGGGTCCCAGTCGCTGGCCTTGGAGAATGAAACGGTGGTTTCGGGTGTGAAGCGGTCGCCGTCCTGCGCCGCCGCCAGCACTTCCAGGTTGCCGTTGCGGAAGCCCTGCCAGGCCACCCAGACGCGGCCGGCGGAGTCGGCGGCCGCCACCGGGTTCACATCCGTGCCGGGGTCGGAGGTCAGACGCAGTTCGCGCGACCACCGGCCGTCGGCGTAGCTCCTGGCGTAGATATCGAAGTTGCCCGAGCGGTTCGCCGACCAGAAAACCCAGGCGCGCTTTTTTCCGTCCACCGCGACGGCGGTGCGCATCACGTCCTGCTTGGGGTCGGAAACGGCGATCGCCTCGCCCCAGTTCTTCTTCGCCTTCGAGTAGCGGCGCAGAAACACCTGGTCGCCGCCGGTGGGCCGGGCCACGAAATCCAGGCTCTTGGGCGGGTCGGCGCCCATTTGCCCCCAACGGTGCTGGGCGCGGTCGCCGCGCGTAAATTGCACGTAGCTCACCCAGACCGCGTCCTCGCCCTGGGCCATCGCCGGGAAGTCCTCGTCCTCCTTGGAAGCAGCCAGTTCCAGGGTGTTGGGCACGCGATCCACGGCCACGCGGCCGTCCAGGAATCGTTTCTTGGCGCCCCAGGGTACATCCTGGGCCTGAAA
>JAPKYU010000551.1 GCA_026394175.1 Acidobacteriota bacterium
AGCTGGCGCGAGATGCACCAGTCGTGGATGTTCTCCATCCAGTTGAAGTAGTCGCGCGCGTAGTTGTCGGGCGTGAAGCGGATGCGGCCCTCGCGCACTGCCTCGATGGCCGCATGCGCCAGCGGGCCGATCTTGACGAACCACTGCGTCGAGATGCGCGGCTCCAGCACCGTCCGGCAGCGTTGGCATTTGCCGAGCGGCACGGTGTAGGGCTCCACCTTTTCCAGCAGCCCCTGGAGCTTCAGGTCGGCCAGCACCTGGTGGCGGGCTTCCATGCGGTCCAGACCCGCATAGCGGCCGGCGTTGGCGTTGAGGTGGGCCCGCTCGTCCAGGATGTCGATCTGCGCCAGATTGTGGCGCAGCCCGATCTCGAAGTCGTTGGGATCGTGTGCCGGTGTGACCTTGACCGCGCCGGAGCCGAACTCCGGGTTCACGAACCCGTCGGCGATCAGCGGGATTTCACGCTCCATGAGCGGCAGCAGCAGCTTGCGGCCGTGCAGCGGGCGGTAGCGCGCGTCCTCGGGGTGCACCGCCACGGCCGTGTCGCCCAGCATGCTCTCGGGCCGCGTGGTGGCCACCACCACGTAGGCGGTCTTGCTGGGCCGGCCGTCTTCCAGCAGCGGATAGCGGATATGCCAGAGGCTGCCGGCCTGCTCTTCGTGCACCACCTCCAGGTCCGACAGCGCGGTGCGGCAGCGCGGGCACCAGTTGATGATGTAGCGTCCGCGGTAGATCAGTTCTTTTTCGTACAGGCGGACGAACACTTCCCGCACGGCGCGGGAGAGGCCCTGGTCCAGGGTGAAGCGCTCGCGCGACCAGTCGCAGGAAGCCCCCAGGCGAATCATCTGCCGCTGGATGGTGTCGCCGTGCTCCTCCTTCCATTTCCAGACGCGCTTCTGAAATTCTTCGCGGCCCAACTGGTAGCGGTCCAGCCCTTCTTCGGCCAGTTGCCGTTCCACCATCACCTGGGTGGCGATGCCGGCATGGTCGGTGCCCGGCAGCCACAGCGTGTTGTATCCGCTCATGCGCTTCCACCGGATCAGGATGTCGATCTCGGTGTGCTCCAGCATGTGGCCCATGTGCAGCGAGCCGGTCACGTTCGGCGGCGGAATCACCAGCGAGAACATGGGGCGCGGGCTGCGGGGATCGGCCTGGAACAGGCGCCGCTTGACCCACCACTCCGCCCAGCGCGCCTCGATTTCGCGCGGGTCGTAGGATTTGGCCAGCTCTTCCGGCATAAACAACTGAATATAGCATTTAAACGGAGCGCGGGTGAGGACTAGCAGGGCGGCCCATCGAGGTTCATGGGCCTGCAAGCTGGAAGCCTCCAGCCTCCAGTCTCCAGCCTCCAGCCTAATAAACGCGGGGGCTGGGGCATTCCGCGGGGGATGGACATCCAAATGCGGAACGCCGAGGCAGTGGGACTGGAGCAGATCCGGGCGTTCCCGCTCACCCGCCGGCTGCGCGGACATCACGACTTTCGGCGGGTAACCGGGGGCTGAACTCCACGGGCACCCTTCAGGGTTTCCGCCACTTCCCCGGTAAGCCGACTACTCCTCCGTTGAGGAAACCGGCCAACGAGATGCCGTGCCAGATTCAAAAACAGTTGTCGTGAGAAGATCGAGGGCCATCAGAGTTGGTCGCGTAGCTCACGAAACGAGCGGTAGCGCTTCAGCGTGGACCGACTGTTGGCCTCCATCATTGCGGCCACCGTTTCCCGGTTGGGAATCGAGACAGGAAAGGGAAGACCCTGGTGGAATTCCACCTGTTTTAGGAAGAGCCGGATGGCCTCCGTTGTCGAGATGCCGAGCGCGGAGAGAATGCGGTCGGCCGACTTCTTGAGCTTGGGGTCGATCCGCGCATGGATCATCTCGGTTTTGGCAGGTTGCCGTCGCATGTAATGCTCCTGACCTATTGTATCTCAATTGAGAGATGGTGGAGCGAGGCAGGAGATCGTGTTCCGCCTACCCGCGCCCGAAACGCGCACGCCCGCGCCACTTTCCGCGTGTTAGGCGCCCAGCGGCGTTTCTCAGTTCGGAAGCCCGCTGGTTTGGGGCCGCTCGCAACCGTCCGGGTTGCGCCCGCACCCCAGGCGCGGAAACAGTTCGTGGGGGCGCTGTGCCGTTGACGGGTGCGAGCATCAATGTGACCGGGATGCTCAGATCAGCCGGAAACTGAGGAAACCCGTGCGTAGTGAGCACTGGCACACTCGGAGCGGCGGCAGCCCGCTTCCAGCGGGCTAAAAAGGGGTCCGTACTTTTCACATTTATGTGGCGCACCCGCCCTTGACTCGCAGGTTGCGCGGGCGTATAAAGAGATACCATAGGTTACCACCGCCAGCAGTTTCTTGGAGCGGGGCGTCATGAACAACTCCGCCGGGGATCGTCGGTCGCCACAGGGGCAAGGACGTCGAGACCACCTGCATGGTCTACACGCACGTGTTGAACCGTGGCGGCCGAGGGGTTCACAGCCCCCTGGACCGGCTGCGGATGCCTGTCTCCGGCGAGATCCGGCGGATTATGCGCACCCACCGGTCAGCCTAAGACAGTGGAGGAAACTTGAGGAATGGGACAGAGGTGGTTATCTGGCAAGCACTTGTGACCCCGGCCCGCCGCCAGCGGTTTTGTCTTAGGCTGACCAGGGCCCGTCTTATACAGATCTGTCGAATCAGGAGTTAGCGGGACAGGACAGAGTTGCCGCCGGAGGTTGAGAACGGACTCGAGCAAGATCCTGGAACAGGTGCAAGCGCTAGTGGCACGGGGTGACGTGCGGGTCTCGCTCCACGGCTACGACGCGCTCGCCGCGGACACCATACGCGTCCATGATGTCGTCGATGGGTTGGGGGCCGCCGTTGTTGTCGAGGATTACCCCAACTATCCGAAGGGGCCATGCCCGCTGGTTCTGGAGCAGGATGGAAACGGTCGGCCGATTCATGTAGTCTGGGGGATCCCGGCGGGTCAGGATTCGCCCGCTGTGTTAATGACCGCGTATAGGCCCGACCCCGAGAAGTGGGACGAGACATGGCGACGGAGGCGGACATGAGCCGCAGATCAACCAAGAGGCTGGTGCGCGAAGGGGAATTTGTTGCCGAGGTCGATGTTGAGCTCCTGGAGACTGAGGGGGGCTGGACACCCTATCTGTCCTTGGAAGATGCGTACAAGCTAGACGATGTGCGAGAGGCGCTGCGGGCGGGGGACGTCGGGCGGGCCTCTCAGTTGGCCGATCACGTTTACCGTCTCACGCCGGTTCAAGTGTAGGCGTAAGGGACGCCCGCTAACAGGCCGATGGAGCGGACCGGCTTCGCCGGCCGCTCATCGGCTGCCCGTTGGGTGGGATCTATCCGGCATTTTCGGCGACAGGCGAGGTCCTGTGCCCTTGACTCGCAGGTTGCGCGGGCGTATAAAGAGATACCCTAGGTTACCAGCGCCAGCAGTTTCTTTGGAGCGGGGCGTCATGAACAACTCCGCCGGGGATTGTCGCTCGCCACAGGGGCTATTCCCTGGACAGCAGGCGCCCCTGCCGGACGCGCTGGCCTGGAAGTACCGCAACGCCGACCGCGAATGGTGCTGGCAGTGGGTGTTCCGTGCTTCGTCCCACTACCTCGACCAAGGGACGGGCATCCGGCATCGTCACAACCTGCACGAATCAGTGATTCAAAAGGCGGTCCATCAGGCGGCCCATCGGGCTGGGCTGGCCAAACGCGTTTCCACCCACTCGTTTCGGAATTCCTTCGCGAGTCACCTGCTCGAAGGCGGCTACGATATCCGAACGGTCCAGGAACTCCTGGGCCGTAGCGACGTCAAAACGACGATGATCCATACCCATGTCCTCAATCGCGGCCCGGCCGGAGTTCGCAGCCCGGTTGATGGATTATGGGGCCATCCCAGAGGTTTCTATGCCGATCCGCATAAGACGCCATGATAAATCATTGTATGGGATGGAAGCGGCTGAAACTAAAGGGCTTGTAGCGGCCCGATGAGGTGAATCAACGGCGTGTTATACGGGCAGGAAATCGAAGTCCCGCATCTTATGCGGCTCAATCTACTTATTGTTAGATTGAAAGGATGTATATGAACTCCCCTGAAAATAATCTTTTGCGCCAGATTTTTTTAGAGCGTGCTGAACTACTCCTTTCGCGAATTGAAAACGCTCGAAAAATACCGCACCACCTGACTGTAGGAGAAATTCGTGAGGCTGCAATAATTGATTCGCTTCGCGATCTCATACCATCTGGTTTCGATGTTTGCTCCGGTTTTGTTACCGATGCGCTAGGAACTGTAAGCCCGCAAATCGACATTTTGCTATATCGACAAGATACTTTAGCTCCGATTTTCCTTCGCGGAGAATCCGCTATCTTACCTTTTGAGCTATTCCGATTGGGTATTGAAGTAAAATCCAACCTTAACTCAGAAGGGTTAAAACAGGTTGAATCTCAAGCAAAAGCTCTTTCTGATATGGTCAATTCGACATTTCTATCAGCGGCACCACCGCACGACCATCACACCACACTCGTTTTCAAGAAAGCTGCTACACCATTTCTTGTTGTTGCAGTCGATTCGGAGTACTCAGTAGAAACCCTCAATAATAAAACAGATTCGACTCCTGGATTGCAGGGAATCATAGTTTTGAAAAAAGGTCTTTTCTACCGGAACTGTCCACCGTACATTGGAGAAAATGATATAGATAGAGTCATCAGATTTTGGGCACTCACGTTCAATAATTGCCTTGACTTGCAAGACTTTGTACTCATTGATGATTCTAAACGTGAAGAAATAAAGAATGAAATTCGCCGGCGCCACCCTGAATATGACTTAGACAATCCTGATATTGAAGAGCAAGTGTTCAAAAGATTGATGAGACCAAACATAATGCCATACCTTTACCCTATAAAATCATGAGGCCGTCCAAACTCCATAGCTCTTCTAAGTCACGTTACCGGGACCAAGTGCCAAAAGTGTGGCAAACATGGAATTTCAGTGTAGATAGGGACGGCTTTGAAGTTCAGCATGGGGAATTAGCGTTGAAGCATACTTTTAAAGTGAGAGAACAGTGTTCTGTTCGTGCCCAGTGGCAGTGTGAATTCAATCTAACAAACGCTTGCAGGCGACCGCTAAGAGCGGCACCTGAAGCGAATCGTTGGGCAGATTCCGGTGGAATCAGAAAATGGACCGAGTCACGAAAGCCACTCGAAGCAAGATAATGGCCGCCGTCCACACGCGAGACACTGGCGCCGAGAAGGCCGTCCGGTCAATCGTGCACCGACTCGGGTATAGGTACTCTTTGGTAAGAGACGATCTACCGGGAAAACCCGATCTGGCGTTCGTCGGCAGACAAAAGGCGATCTTCGTTCATGGATGCTTCTGGCACGGGCATTCGTGTAGGTACGGCAGATTGCCCAAGACCAGGCTGGCCTATTGGAAACCTAAGATCGCTGCAAACCAAGCACGCGACCGCCAACAGGCAAGTCAGCTGAAGAGGGACGGCTGGTCGGTCATGGTTGTCTGGCAGTGCCAACTTAGAAAGAAGGACGCGCTGGAGGCGCGGATAAGGAGCTTCTTGGATGAATGACCGCCCGATAGGCATCGACTTGTTCGCAGGTGCTGGGGGCATGTCGCTCGGCTTCGAACAGGCCGGCTTCGTCATTGCCGCTGCGGTCGAACTCGATCCGATCCATGCTGCCGTGCACCACTTCAACTTCCCCGAAACCAGCATAATTGCGAAATCCGTCGTGGGGCTAACCGGGGAAGAGGTGCGAGCGGCGGCGGGCATCGGGCGGCGCTCCGTGGACGTCGTGTTCGGAGGCCCACCCTGCCAGGGCTTCTCGCTCATCGGACAGCGGATGCTCGACGACTCGAGAAACCTTCTGGTCAAGGAGTTCGTGCGACTTGTGGCCGAGTTGAAGGCCAAGACCTTCGTCTTCGAAAACGTCAAGGGTCTTACCGTAGGCAAGCATCGAGTGTTTCTCGACGCCCTCATCGAGGCATTCGATGACGCGGGATACCGAGTCCGTGTTCCTTGGCGAGTTCTGAATGCCATGAACTATAGCGTTCCGCAGGACCGGCAACGACTGTTCTTGCTGGGCGCACGAAAGGGCTGCCACCTGCCTTCCTATCCGGAGCCACTCACCACGTTGGAGAACGATCTGTTTAGCAGGAACGGCAGTCGCCCTACGCCAACTTGCGCCGACGCCCTGTCAGACCTGCCCGACGCGGAGCGATATGCCGAGCTGATGACTTCCGATGCCGTCGAAACCCAAGGCTGGGTCGCATCGGCCGACTACGCTCGCGAGATGCGTTGTGCCAGTGCCGCCCCTTGGCATTTTGGCTATACCCGACTCTGGCAGCCAAACATGCTTACGTCCAGCATGAGAACAGTGCACACGGAGATTTCGCGAAGACGCTTCTCCGCCACACGCCAGGGAGAGATCGAGCCCATTTCTCGCTTCTTCAAACTGAGGCCGAATGGGGTATGCAACACCCTCCGCGCGGGCACAGATTCCGCAAGAGGCGCCTTTACGAGTCCCCGTCCCATTCACTACGGGCTCGCGCGCTGCGTCACGGTGCGCGAGATGGCGCGGCTTCACGGATACCCTGACTGGTTTCGGTTTCACGTCACGAAGTGGCATGGGGCACGCCAAGTCGGCAACTCCGTGCCGCCTCCTCTTGCGAGAGCGGTTGCCGCTGCAATCCTTCAAGCTCTTGAGATCGTTCCGATGAGGCCGAGCGGCAAGATTACCCTTGGAAGTCCCGAGCTTCTCTCTATGGACATGGGCGAAGCGGCAGATTTCTGGAAGGTACCCGTACCGATAGGGCGTCGCGATCGCAAGAACGGCATGCGCAAGAGAAAACAATCCGAAATCGAGGACGCATTGCGTAGTGCGGCGAGGAGCAAGTGATGGCCAAGAGCAAGTCTTCTACCAATAGATACGAATCTCTGGTCGAGCATATCTTCGTCGCCAGATACAAGTCCGGGATGACCGCGGTGCCATTCCGTCGTGACGATCTCACGAAGGCAGCCAAGACGCTGCGAATAGACCTCCCGAAGAACCTTGGCGATGTGATCTATTCGATGCGGTACAGAACAGGGTTGCCGAAGGCAATTACTAAGACGCAGCCGCCCGGGAAGGAGTGGGTGATAGAGGGCCAAGGAAGGTCTCAGTACGCCTTCCGCTTGGTCGCCATAAGCCAGATCGTCCCCAATCCCCAAATGGCGGCGATCAAGATCCCAGATGCGACCCCGGAAATCGTAGTGGCATACGCGCTCTCGGACGAACAAGCCCTGTTGGCGAAAGTCCGATACAACAGGCTTCTCGATATATTCCTTGGCGTTGCGGCCTATTCACTTCAGAACCATCTTCGGACCACGGTCGACGGTCTCGGCCAAGTCGAGATAGATGAAATCTACGTGGCCATCGACAAGCGCGGTCGTCAGTACGTGATACCTGTGCAGGCAAAGGGCGGCAATGACCGGCTTTCCACCGTTCAGACGAAACAGGACATTGCTTGTTGCGCGGAGAAGTTCCCGCAGCTGATTTGCCGCGCCATCTCGGCTCAGTTCATTGAGACCGATCTGATCGCCCTCTTCGAGCTCGGGGTTTCCGGCGAAGAGATCCGCATTATCGAAGAGCGCCATTACAAGCTCGTTCCCGCCGATCAGATTTCCAAGGACGACCTGCGGGGATACGACAAGTGAACATTGAACTGCCCAACAACCGGTTGCAGCGGCCGGCGCTGCGCGCCGCCGCTCAGCGGCAAGCCGTTAGCCTGCTGGAGCGCTGCCGCCAAGCGCGGCTGTCCCGGCAACCGTCGGCGGCGGTGCAGCCAGCGTTGAATTCACCCCTCAGGCAGCCGGGCATCGCGGCCAACTGCGAGCGATGGCAGCCCGCTAAGGCGCGCAGGGACAGCGAGTTAGCCGCCGGACTGATTGCCCGCCGCGCCGGCACGTGGCTCACAGCCGAAAACCTGAAAAATCGCGTCCGAACTTTATTTGGTTTGTTTTCAACCGCGAGCGAGGCGGAAGGGCCGAAAAACTTGACAGCGTATGCTATACTGAAATTATAGGAACAGGATGATGATTCCAGAGCTTTTTCGGCTCCCGCCAGTATATAACCATTAAAATAATGGCTACGGTGATGTAAGTATAACAAAATAAACGAAGTAGAAATGGACGCAGCCGTCTTATAATCCATTAAACCAGCCAGTTAAACAGCCGAAAACTGGCGGCCGGAGCCCAGATACGCGGGGCCAACGGGCAGCGCTTGGTGGAGCAAAGCCCGCGGAGCGGGCGCTTGAGTTTCTATATTTGGCGCCGCGGAGCGGGGCAGAGAATCCTAGCCGGGGGTGAGGGCCGCCGTTCTTGCGGCCCGCAACCCCCGGAACCAGCATTACCGTCGACCGCGCCCCGGCAGGCCCGAATTCGGGCAGGGCCGCGGAGAATCACGCTGGCAGCTCCTTCTCGCGCCGCTGTCGCGGCGCATTTCTCCTTTGCTTTTATCCGGGGGTTCGGGCCGCTAAACCAGCGGCCCTCACCCCCGGCTATAATTCTTGGCACCGCCCCGCGGTGCCAGCGCCCCAAAGCGGCGCCAAATGTAGAAACTCCAGAGCCCGCGAAGGGGGCGACAGAAAAGGCCGCCAGATTCCTAGCCCGCTTCGCGGGCTTGTTCCGCTTGCTGCGGACCTTTCCCATCCCGCAGGGCGGGACCGTGGGCTTTCTTCTTTCGCCCGCTTCGCGGGCTTCGGCGCCCCGTTCATGAATAAGGAGAACTTCTTCCGAAGCCCCTGCCCCCCGCCCTTTCAGGCTCATTTGTGTTGGAAACGCTCCCACTTTCAGGCTCATTCTTGGATTGGAAAATGCTGGAGTAGCAGCGCGGCCCATCGAGGTTCATGGGCCTGCAAGCTGGAAGCCTCCAGCCTGCAGCCTAATAAACGCGGGCGGTCGGGAACCAGCGCGACAGGCCCTCGGCCGGAAGCTCGGGCAGCAGGAAGCGCTGCGGATGCCCCGCTGCCTGGGTGAGGCGCTCGGCGGCGGCGTAGCCGCTGCGAACCGCGCCCTCCATGGTGGGCGGCCAGCCGGTGGCGGTCCAGTCGCCGGCTTGGAAGCAGTTGGCGAAGGGCGTGGCCGGCGACGGCCGGCGGGCTTCCATCCCCGCGGCGGCCGAGTACGTGGCGCGAACTTCTTTGATCACCGAGGAGCGCAGCAACTGGGCCCAGGTGTTGGGGAAGAACTCGCGCAGCTCGCGCACCGCGGTTTCCACGATTCGATCCGGCGGCATCGGCAGTAATTCCCGCGCCGCGCTCACCACGCATTGCACGTATCCCGGGTCGCCGAGCTTGCGGAAGGCCCATTGCACGGTGCGGCCCAGCAGCGCGGCAAACGGGGCCTCGAACAGCGGACGGTCGAACCACAGGTGTATTCCGATGATTGGCGAATGGCTGAAAGCCGAGTAATCGCCCGGCAGCAGGCGCGCGGTTTCCTCGAAGGGAAGAGCCACAATGAGCCAGCGCGCCGGCGCCATGCGGCCGTCGTCGAGGCGGGCGCCCGCCACCCGGCCGGCCTCGTGCCGCAGTTCACGCACGGCGCTTCGCAAATGCACGCGGAGGCCCGGAATCTGCGCGCCGTACAGCTCGCCCAGCGGCACCGCCGGCAGGCCCACGCGGTGGCCTGCCCGGTTGGCCAGGAAGCCCAGCCAGAACACCTGCAGGCCGTGCCAGGCCGAAACGCGCTCGGGGTCTTCGTTCAAGGCGCTGGTGAGCACGGGGCGCCAGAAATAGTCGATGGCGCGGGGCGTCTGCAGGTGCCGCTGCAGCCATGCCAGCATGGTCTCGGAGTCCAGGCGCAGCCGGCCGAGCATGGCCGGCTCGAATCCGACAGCCGCCAGGCCGGCCATCACCGCCAGCCGGTCGCGCCACGACAGGGGATGAAAGCGGGCCAGCGAGGCCAGCAGGTGCAAGGGGGCCGGGCCGCCGCGCTCCTGCATCGTCGAAACGCGGCCGTCCGGCGTCACGAAGGGGACGGCGTCGTGGAAGCTGATCAGGTGGCGCACGCCGAGCCGCTCGTACAGGTCGAGCAGGTTGGTGCAGCAGCCCAGAAGCACGTGCTGGCAGTTGTCGATGCTTGTAGCGGCGACCTTTAGGTCGCCATCCATTTGGCCGTTCGACACCGCCGGCGGCAACTCCCAGGAGGAAGCCCGGCCGCCGAGGAAGGGCCGCCGCTCGTGCAGATCGACGCGGAAGCCGGCAGCGCCCAGCGCGGCGGCGGCGGCCAGGCCCGCCAGCCCGCCGCCTACGATGACGACATCCGGCTGGTCTGCAGGCAGCGTCATGAGAGGAATTCGCCCGACTGCCACGGCAAGGGCGGACAGGCGCGGCCGGCGTTGCCGTGCAGGCGCATCCACCAGGCCCGCGCCAGGATCTGAAACTTTTCCATGTCGCTGAGCTCCACCCGGCGGCGCAGCATCGGGAAGCCGCCGGTTTCCATGTGCCGCAGGATGCCGCCGTAGAGGGCGATCATGGCCCACAGCGCGGGCCGGCAGTCGGCCGAGATCAGTCCCAACAACGGCAGCGCTTCCTTGTAGTAGCCGAACGCGCGCTGGGCTTCGAAGCGCACCACGCCGTAGTAAGCATCGTCGGCACAGCCCGAATGAAGCTGCTGGGGCGTGCACCCGTACCGCGCCAGGTCTTCCTCGGGCAGATAAATGCGGCCGCGGTCGGCGTCCTCGCGCAGGTCCCGCAGGATGTTGGTCAACTGGAAGGCGATGCCGCAGGCCTCGGCGCGGCGGCAGGCTTCTTCCCGGTCCGCTTCGGAAAAACCGAAGACGTGCAGGCACATCAGTCCCACCACGCCGGCTACGCGGTGACAGTACAGGTACAGGTCCTGGAAACTACGGAAGTGGAATCCGGCCAGGTCCATTTCGGCGCCGTCGATCAGCTCGAAGAAGTACTGGGGCGGGATGGCGAACCGCCGGATGGTGTCGTGAAATGCGGGCAGCAGCAGGCTGTCGCCATAGTCGCCCTCCAGGGCGCGCACCAGCCGCTGGCGCCAGGCGGCCAGCAGGCGCCGGCGCGAGGCGCAGTCGTGCTGCTGGTCGAGCGAGTCGGAGATGTCGTCGCTGTGGCGCAGGAAGGCGTAGATGGCGCAGAAGGCGCGGCGCTTGTGCCGCGGCAACACCAGGAACGAATAGTAGAAGTTGCGGGCCTGCCTGCGGGCCACCGCCGCGCAATAGCGGTACGACCGCGCTAGTTCCCGCGGGCCGGGCGCCGGGCGGCTCACGGCGCGCCTCCGCCGGCCGCGGTACGGTCTCCGGCCGTCCGGCGCGACGCCGGCGCCACGCCGAACGTTCTGCGGAACACGGCGCCGGCAAGAAGGCGCTGCTTGTCGCGCCCGGTCAGCGCCGGCC
>JAPKYU010000695.1 GCA_026394175.1 Acidobacteriota bacterium
AGCCGGCTCGAACACCTGTGCGTAGGGACAGGTGGCGCGGCGCGGGCAGCGCCCCGCGCCGGGGCACGCCGGGTCGCAGGAAAGCTCGCGCAGCATGCCGCCCAGGGCGCCGCGCAGCACGTTGCCCTTGTTGCGCGCCGGCAGGAACAGCGTCTCCGAAGGCGCCAGCCGGAACCGGTACAGCGCGAATTCCATGGTTCCCAGTTTCGGTTTTCGGCTTCCGGATTACAAGCCACAAGCTGACGGCTGGCACCTGGCACCTGGCACCTGACTTCCAGCCGCCGGAGGATATACAATTAGGCTGTGAAGCTGATAATGCGGTTTTTGGGGGCCGCCGGCCTGATGATGCTGGCGGCGCTGCCGCAGGCGGCGATGGCTCAGCGCCCGCCCGCCCCGCCGGCGCCGGAGGAGGTCCCCATCTTTCGTGGTGGCGTCACGGTGGTAACCGCCCCGGTCACGGTACGTTATGAGAGCGGGAATTTCGTCACCGACCTGAAGCCCAGCGAGTTCCAGGTCTTTGACAACGGCATGCCGCAGACCTTCACCGTGGAGGTGGCCGAGACGCCGCTCTCGCTGGTGATCCTGGTTTGCAACAGCTCGCGGGTCTCCACCTTCCTGCCGGAAATCCGCAAGGTGGGCAGCCTGTTCGACGCCCATGTGGTGGGCGAGCGGGGTGAAGCGGCCGTGGTTACCTTCGACCACGAGGTCCGCGTGGCCCAGGAATTCACCAACGACGCCGACAAGCTGATCAAGACCTTCCGGGACCTGAAGGAAGGCAGCTCGCAATCGAAGTTGAACGATGCCATGGTGCGCGCCTTGACCATGCTGCGTGACCGGCCGGCGGCGCGCCGCAAGGTGATTGTGGTGATCAGCGAGGGCCGCGACTTCGGCAGCAGGACCGACGCCGGTTACGTGTTGCGTGAGGCGCAGATCGGCGGCATTGCCATCTACTCGGTGATGCTGAGCGCCACCAGGGCGGAGCTGACGCGGCAACCGCCGCCGCCGTCCCCATCCCCGGTCCCGCCCGGCGCCACCGGCACCTATCCCGGCCAGCCGCCCACGCCCACCGCCGAAATGCAGAACCGCGGCAGCGGCAATTTCATACCGCTGATTGTGGACCTGGTGAAAGGCGTGAAGGGTATCTTTGTGGATAATCCGCTGGAGGTGTACGCCAAGGGCACCGGCGGCGCGGACCTGCACAGCTTCAAGAACAGCGCCATCCAGGCGGCTATCGGCAAGATCGGCAGCGAGCTGCACAATCAGTACCTGGTCACCTACCGGCCCAACAACCTGAACGAACTGGGCTACCATCGCATCGACGTGATTGTTGGCCGACCGGGCACCAAGGCCGTCACGCGCCCCGGGTATTTCCTTGCCGGCCCGGTCCTCCCTAGCGACCTACCGTCGCCGTCCAGTGAAGCACGCCGGTGAAAAAGGGATCAGGTGCCAGGTGCCAGGTGTCAGGTTTCAGGTGTTAGCCCACAGCCTACAGCCCACAGCCTAATGTAAGATGAAAGCGTGAAGGACGGCGAGATCATCATCCTGGCCGTGGACACCACCAGCGCGCATGGCAGCCTGGCGCTGTTGCGCGGCCGGCAACTGCTGGAATGCGCCGAGGTGCAGGCGCCGCAGTCGCTTTCCCGCGTCCTGTTCGGAGAGATTGAAGCGCTACTCGGGCGCCACAGCGTGGCCCTGCCGGAAATTGATCTCTATGCGGCCGCGGCCGGGCCGGGCTCGTTCACCGGTGTGCGCGTGGGTTTGACGGCGGCCAAGGGCCTTGCCGTGGCGCACGGCAAGCGCGTGGTTCCCGTGTCGAACCTGGCGGCCACGGCCCTGCTGGCGTGTGATCTGGATGAGGCTTCATTGCCGCGGCTGCTCATCCCGGCGCTGGACGCGCGGCGCGGCGAATTATATGCCGGCGTCTATGAGCGCGTTTTCGATGCCTCGCCCGCCATGCCATTGCGGCTGGTCATGCAGGAAGTGGTGAGCCCGCCTGCCGCGCTCCAGCAGCGCCTGGCCGGGCTGCGCCTGCCGATGGACGGCGCTGTCTTCTGCGGTCCCGACGTCGAACGCCTGCCGCTGGCTGATTTCCGGCGGCTGACGACCGGGCGCGCGCTGGCCGGCGCGGTCGCCCGCCTGGCCTGGCACGCGCATCAGGGCGGGGCTTCCCTGGCGCCGGAAGAGGCCGATGCCAATTATGTTCGCCGCTCCGACGCCGAGATTTTCAGCCCACATCCGTAATGCCCCATCGGCCCTAGAACCGTCGGTTGAGGGAGAAGGTCAGCGAACGCCGCCGGAATCCCGTCGAGCTGGCCAGGTCGGAATTGGTCCAGCCGGTGGAGAAATGAAAGCCCCAGTTGCGGGCCAGCTCGCGTTCCATGTCGAAGCCGAAGGTCCCGAAACAACTCCAATCGGACGCGGCATCGCGGCCGGCGCCGGCCCGCGCGTACAACGACAGCCAGAACTGGCGGGTGCGCCGCAGGTGCACCCGGAGGCCCGGCCCGGCTTCGATGTTCCAGGGCGGGGAATAAAGCCTGAAGCTGAAGGCCTGGTCGTAGGACTGGTAGTTGATGGGGAGGTCAATGGTGATCTGCGGGCGGCCTTCGAAGCGATGCGCGAAGTTGAGCCGGGCGCGGATCCGGCGGTTTCCCTCCGACCAGTGAATGACGTCCAGTGCGGCGCTGGCGCTGTCCAGCGGCGTGATTCGAAATGTCATCCCCGCGCCCGCCGACGCGCCGGTCAGGCGGTGGTCGAAGGAGGGAATGTAGTCGGCCAGAGCCAGCCGGCCGGCGCCCAGGTCCACGCGCAGCCGGTCGTTCGGCGTCCAGATGGCGTTCACCTGGCCGGTGAAAGGGCGGAAGCCGGTGTTGCGGAAGTCCGTCAGCCGCGCTTCGGCGCGCAGCGCCCAGGCCTCGCTGAATCCGCGCCCCACCGACACGCCACCCCACTGCGCGTCCACGGAGCGGCCGAGCTGGTCGAGGCGCGCCCAGCCGGAAAAACCGGCGACGGTGGTGCGCAGATTGAGGCCAGCCGCGGCGCTTAGCTCCAGGGCTTGGAAGCTGGTGCCGTCGCCGTCCCAATAGGAACTGGTCGAGGAAGTCAGGGTGGGACGTTGAAGCCGGTCGATGTGGGCTCTGAGCGCGTCCAGGCCGTCGCCGCGCGCGCCGGCTTCTTCGGCCTGCTCCAGGGTCCGGAGCGCGGTGTCTGGGCCGCCCAGCCGCAGCTCGGCGATCGCTTCGGCCTCGAACGCCGACGGGTCGCGCGAGCCCGCCGAAGTCAGCTCCGAAATAATCCGGTGCGCAGCCCGGTTTCTGTCGCGCGCCATTTCCGTCAGCCCTTGTCCTACGCGCGCTTCCTGCTTCTGCGCCTCGCTGCCTTCCCGCTCAAGGCCGCGATACAGCTCTTCGGCCAGGCTGGGGCGCTCCATCCATCGCGCCACCCGCGCCTGGCCCAAACGGGCTTCCTGCGCGCGCGCCGGACACAGGCTGGCCGCATTCCGGTAGGCGGCCAGCGCCGCCGGCTGCCGGCTGGCCCAGGAGAGCGCCAGGGCGTGATAAAACCGCGCGTCGCAATCGTCCGGATGCTTGTCGAGGCGCTGGGCCAGCAGCGCCACGGCGCGCGCCGGCCGGTTCGACCACAGGTAGCGCAACGCCAGGCTGGGCAGCACCGCCTCGCGAAGGGAAGCGTCCAGCTCGATGGCCCGCCCATACAACTCGATGGCTTCCTGGTGGCGGTTGGCGGCCGCTGCCGCGTCCCCCTGCTGCGCCAGCCTTTGCGCCTCTTCCTGTGGAGCCTGGCCTTCGGCGCTCTCCAGCCTCCAGCCTCCAGCCTGAATCACCAGCCAGATCAGGATTGCCGGCCAGGGTCGCCTCACGGCGCGATCCTCCGGGTTTTCCACCGCTGCACCTCGGACGGGCGCCGCGCCAGGGCCGGCAGCGTGTAAATGCAGGTGATGAGCGAGGTCAGGATCCAGTAGATGAACGGATAGAAGACGGACTCGGGCAGAATGCGGATGATCTCCGGCTCGTAACGCCGGTCCGACAACGCCCCGGCCCACAACTGCACCAGGCAGGAGGTGGCCACGATCATGCCCCACAGGTTGGGGATGGGCGAGGCGCCGTAGGGCACGTAGCCCGCCAGGCGGGAGACGATCCAATAGGCGGTGATGAGGATGAAGACGTGCGCCCAGGCCACCGACACGATGGCCTCGTACCACACCGCCCACAGCCGGCGTAGCGACCAGGTGAGGGCGACGCGGCGGTGGCGGCGAAGCACCTGCGCCAGGCCGCGCGCCCAGCGCCGCCGCTGCTTCCACAGTTCCGGCAGCGTGGGCGGCGCCTGGATCCAGGCCACCGCCCGCGGCTCGTAGCGCACGTCCCAGTAGCGCATCTGGATGCGCCAGGTCATGTCGATGTCCTCGGTGGCCATGTCGGGCGAGAAGCCGCCGGCCTCCAGCACCGCGGTGCGGCGAAAGCTGCAGACCGCGCCCGAGACCGTCAGCACCCGTCCCCAGACCCGTTGCGCCCGCCGCTGCATGGAGATGATCGAGCAGAATTCCAGCGCCTGCATGCGCTGCAACAAGGTGCGGCGGTTGGCGACCCGCGGGTTGCCGGTGACGCCGCCCACCCGGGTCGAGCTCAGGTAATGCGGAACAATGACCTTCAGCAGTTGCGGCTGCACGATGGTATCGGCGTCGATCAGCACCAGGATTTCGCCGCGGCACAGCGGCAGCGCGTCGTTCAGCGCCATGGCCTTGCCTTCGTTGACGGGCTTCTCCAGCAGGCGGATGGGACCGCGCCCCAGGTAGCGCCGCGCGATTTCCGCTGTGGCGTCGGGCGAGCCGTCGTCAATCACGATGGCCTCGAAGCGCGGATAATCAAGCCGCAGGATGGCCTCCAGCGTGCGCGCGATCATTTGTTCCTCGGCGTAGGCGGGCACCAGGATAGACACGAACGGCCATTTCCCGTCCGGTTCCTTCAGCGCCCGCGACTCCTGCCGGCGAACGAAGAACAAGCTCAGCAGCACCCACACCACGGCCATGAACACCGGATAGCCGCCGTAGAAGTACAGCAAGACTCGATAGAGCCAGGAATGATCGATGACGGCGAACAGATCAAGCAGCGGCAACTTCGAACCTGCGCCCTTCTCCCAGGTAGGCCTTGCCGTTTTCGTCGATTTCCAGGCGCAGCACCTGGGCTTCCAGCAACTCCCGCCGCGGCGGCAACAAAAGGCGGCGGCCGAGGCGGTCTCGATCGATCCGTGGCGGCAGATAGGCTGTCACCCGGCCGCGCTTGCCCTGGCGCGCCACCCTCACGTTGTACCTGACCCAGAGCGTGGTCATTGCCGCCAGGGCGATGACGGCCATCGCCAGCGCCGCGCCGGTATAGGCCAGCATTGCAACGGTTGCCTCTCCCTGCGTGACTTCGTCCCACCAGTAGATAAACAGGAACCAGCCGAAGAAAATGGAGAGCAGCCGCGCGCAAATCATTAGGATGCGCATGCGAAGAATCTCCGCCAGAATCCACCGGGCGCGCGACAAGAAGCGCTGGTGTGGCCGCATTGTATCGCTTCAGGGAAGAATAGGTTAGGGAATTCCAACGTTTTTTCGCCTTTTCCGAGCACTTTTTTGCCTTTTTTGAACCGAGAACTCCGTTCTCGATATCTGGCAGCTATAGCCAAACCGGAGACCCGGCAACGCGCCGGCCGCAACTTACGTGGCACACAGGCTGATTGGTGAGATAGAATCCGCGAATTCCGCCGATGTAGGATCTGAAGAGGAGCAACTGGAGATGGAGGCTGGCGATGCAGCGGCGGTCGCGGTCTTAGACTTGGTTGAACAATCGGGATGTCGCGCAGCCGGGTAACGCACCTGCTTTCGCCGCAGCCCCGCCCGGCCCGGCCGTCCCGCTTCCGCGTCCAGCTAAAGCGCCGCGCTATAGGCGGATGGTGGCCCGTCTATCCGCCCACAATGCGGCCCGTGCGGCTGGTTCAGGTGCGTGAGGAAAACGGGAGCAAGCACATTCCAGCCCCGGCAGGGGCGTAGGACACCGAGGCCGGTCAGGCTCTTTCGCTCCTGCCGGGCGCTACGCGGTTTTGGCCAGCAGCGGGGGATTGCGGGGATGGCCGTCGATCTGCCACCTCTTCAGCTTGTTCAACAGCGCCTTGTAGCAGACGCCGAGACGGCGCGCCGCCGCTTTCCGGTTCCAGTTGGTCTCATCCAGCGTGCGCAGCACCAGTTCGCGCTCGGCGTGTTCGGCGGCCTGCGCTCCGATGCTCTTCAGCGAGACCGGCCCGCGCACGGGCGCGGCGCCGGTTGGGCCGGCCGTGCGCCGGAACTCGGCCAGCGCCATCTCCAGGTCGGGCAGGATCAGGTAGCGTTTGATCGCGTTTTCCAGTTCCCGGATGTTACCCGGCCAGTGGTGGCGCAGGAAAACGTCCATCAGCTCGGCCGGCAATTCCTGCACCGAACTGTTGTACCTGACCAGGTACTTTTGCATGAAGTAATTGCAGAGGAAGGGAATGTCCTCCTTGCGCTCGCGCAGCGGCGGCACATCGAGGGTGATGACGTTCAGGCGGTAGTACAGATCCTCGCGGAACTCGCCCTTGGCCACCGCTTCGGCCAGCTTGCGGTTGGTGGAAGCGAGCACCCGGGCATCCACCCGCACGGAGCGCTTGCTGCCCAGGCGCGAGTATTCCCCGTCCTGCAGCACGTGGAGCAGCTTGGCCTGCAGGACCGAGGACATCTCCCCGATCTCGTCCAGCAGGATGAAGCCTTTGTCGGCCAACTCGAATTTGCCCGGCTTCTCGTTCAGTGCCCCGGTGAAGGCCCCGCGCTCATAGCCAAACAACTCCGATTCCAGCAGGTCGTGCGGCAGGGCCGCGCAGTTGACCTTGATGAAGGGCTTGTCGCGCCGCTTGGATTGGGCGTGGATGAAGCGGCCGACCACTTCTTTGCCCACGCCCGATTCGCCCAGCAGCAGCACCGGGACGTCGGCATCGGCCAACTGCCGCGCCGTCTCCTTGATGCGCAGCATCCCGGCGTTGGCCGTGACGAAGTCGCTTTCCACGTACTGGTGCAGTTGCCGCCGCAGGTTTTTTACTTCCTCCTTCAGTTCCTGCTTCTCCAGCACGTTTTCCAGCGCCAGATCCAGTTCCTGGTCCTCGAACGGCTTCACCAGGTAGTCGGACGCGCCCATCTTCATCACTTCGACGGCCGAGCGAAGCTCGTCAATGCCGGACACCACGATGACCGGCACGCTGGGGTTCAGGCTCTTGATGCGGCTGAGCGTCTCCCGCCCGCTCATTCCTTCCATAATCAGGTCGAGAATCACCACCGCGGGGTTGTAGCCGGCCGACAGCCGGGCAATGGCCTGCTCCCCGGAGGCCACCGCTTCCACCACGAAGCCGCGTGACGACAGAGAGTGCGACAGGTAACTCCGTACTGTTTCATCATCGTCCACTGCTAGAACTGCTCGCTTGGTCATGAACTTGGATTGCCTCCTGATCTGCCTGGGCCCTCAGGGCCGGCAGCGTGAATACAAAACTGGTTCCCTCGCCAACCTTGGCGCTAACCGAGATGCGGCCGCCGTGCAGGCGGATGATGTCGTGGACCGAGGAGAGATGCGTGGCCGTCCCCTCGCCGGCGCTGCCGTCGGGCCGCTGCTCGGCCCGCGCGCGACGGCCGGCGATCTTGTCCAGCAACCCGGGCGGGATCGTCACCCCGGTGTCGGACACCTTCACAGCCACCTCGTCACCGCCCTGGCGTGAAAAATCGACGGCGATCTCCCCTCCGCGGTTGGTAAATTTCACGGCATTCGACAATAGATCGTCGAACACCTGGGCGAGCTTCACTTTGTCGCCCACGACCATGAATTCCTCGGGACTGATGTGGACCTTGATCCGGATTCCCTTTTCGGCGGCCAGCGGGCGGATCCGCCGCAGCGCAGCCAGTCCCAGGCTGCGCAGGTCCAGCGCCTGCGGCCGCAACTCGCGGCTGGCCGTGTAATGAAGGAGGTTGTTCACCAGGTTCACCAGGCGGGTGGCATTATCGGCGACGGTGGAGAGGTATTCGCGCTGGGTGGGGTTGATGTTGCCGGCGCGTTCCTCCAGCAACATCCGGGTATAGCCGCGCACCGCCACCAGCGGCGTGCGAAACTCGTGGGCCAGGTTCGAGATCAGGTGCGACTTGATCTCGACGATGGCCTCCAGCTCGTTCTTGGCCTGGATCAGCCCGGCCACTCGCTCCGGCGCGCCACACCCTTCCAGCAGCGCCACCGTCTCCGCGTTCCTCTTGCGAAGCGTTTCCAGTTCCCGCATCCTGGCCAGCGGCGGCGCCGTCTGCGCGCATAGTTCCCGAAGCGCCGTCACTGTGGCCGGCGTGGCCCCGCGGCCGCGCGGCACAACCAGGCACGCAAACGCCTCCAGCGATCCTTCGTGAATGATGGGCAGCAATAGAACTGTGCGGTCTCCGCCCGCCCCGTTCTCTTCCGGCGGCAAGCCCCAGTCCAGGTGCTCATCGATGGTGACGGCCTCGCCCTGAGCCAACCGCCTGAACACATCACAATGTTGCTCAAAATCCAGCGCGCATAGCCGGATCGGCCCCGCCCGGTGAGGCGTCCGCAATGCGGCCAGGTCGGGGTAGCCGGTGGCGGGATCGATCGGAACCACGCTGGCGTAGCCACGCCCGATGGCGGCCGACATGCGCGCCCCCGCCGCGGACAACAACTCCTCCAGCCCTGAAGTATCCATGAGCGCCGTTGGCGTCATTCCTCCCCTTTTCCCGCACTTGGCTCGTGCCTGCGCGTCGAGGGTGCGGGCTCGTTTCTTTGCCGGAGGTCCCCGCCCCTCACCGAGCGACAATCAAAACCCAAACCGGAGACGCGCCTTTGCTTCTTCGGTCACTCTCTGGTTCCATATGTAGATGCTGTATGGGGAGAAGCTGATTCGCTCTTTTCAACAGTTTTTTTCGATTTTTTCACAGGGTGGATGGCGGGAAGGCCCGATTGGTGCGGGTGTTGGCTTAGGGTGAATTCCGATGGGACTCCTAGTACTCCACACAGTAGAATCTCAATTCATTGTAAATAAAGGCCTTAGCGCAGTGGCAGATTCGCCGTGCCGCCCCCCGCCACAACGGCGCCGCCGAGCGCCTCCACCGGTCACCACACAGACACGAAGAACACAAAGAGTCACGAGAATACAGCTTTGTGGACTTTGTGTTCTTCCTGGCTCGGTGGTGAATTGGGGGCGCTAGAAGCTCCAACGCAGGCCGAGCTGCCCGGTCCTGGCGCTGCCGGCGGGCGGGAAGATGGCGTTGCTGGTGATCCGGCCCGCGCGGCTGTCGGTCACCGTCATTACCGGGTCGCCCCAGTTGAAATGATTGAACAGGTTCTGGAATGACGCGGTGAACTGCAGGGAGCCGATTTTCTCCAGCCGCACGCTCTTTGAAAAACCGAAGTTGAAGATCCAGTATCCTGGTCCCTCAATGATGCCGCGCCCCGCATTCCCCCACTTGCCATTGGCGGGAAAATCGAAGGCGCTCTTGTCGTACCACGTATCGAGTGCTCTGGGCATGTTCACCGAGGTTTTCACCACATCGGGGCGGCCGCCGCTGATATTCACGTTCGGCGTATCGCGGCCGGTGAAACCGGGCGTTAACCAGTTGCCGGTGACCGCGTTGAACAACGCATTCAGTTGCCACCCCGCCCGCAGCTTGCCCTTGCCCAGCGGCAGCTCGTACAGCACCTGGTTCATCCACTGATGGCGCGGAATCGAGTACACGTTGCCGCGATCCCGCCGGCGGTCGTAGCTGTTCTCAATCACGGTATTCAGCTCAAAGTCGTCGGTGTCGTCCACCTCGCTGATCTCTTTCGCCCAGGTCCAGGCGGAAGTGAAGAACAGGCCCTTGTTGAAGCGCTTCTGCACCTGGGTCTGCAGGCCGCTGTAAAGCATGTTGGCGCCGTTGTCGGCCAGGGTCACGCTGTTATAGAGCTGGTAGGGCCGCCGCGAGGAACTGAACGGGACCGCGGACGCCGGAGGCTGGTTCATGGCGTTTTTGTAGAGGATCTGGCTGCCGTGCGAGCCGATGTAGCTGATCCGCACGCCGATATCGCGCCTCAGTTCGCGCTCGATCGAAAGGCTGTACTGCATCACGTAGGGGTTCAGCAGGCGCCGGCTGATCGCCGTCGTGTTCAGCGTGCCCGCCGAGCCGGGAAGCGCGAAGGGGTTCTCCAGAGTGAACTGCGGCGCACCGTTCACGATGGAGTTGGTCGCCGTGGTCGACACGGCGTAGGGGCCGGTCGCCAGCGGGCTGGTGACCGGGCCGGAAAGGTGCGAGTAGTACAGGCCGTAGCCGCCGCGCACCACCGTCTTCGCGTCGTTGCCGATCTGGTATGAGAAGCCGAAGCGCGGCGCGAGATTATTGTGGTCGCCATCGCGCAGGCTGCGGCCCAGCCCCACCGTATCCGCCGTTACTACCGGCAGGTTCTTGGGGAACGCCGCGCTGAACAGCTTGAACGACGTCTGACTGGGGACGACAATGTTGCCGGTCGACAGATCGAACGAATAGATGTTGTCATCCCTCAGCGTGATCGGGCCGTTGTATTCGTAGCGAAGCCCGTAGCTCAGCGTCAGCTTCTTGGTCAGCTTGAAGTCGTCCTGGCCATAAAACGCCCAGTCGCGGAATCGGTTGTATTGCGTCGGGAAGGGATCGAGCCGCCCCACCGAGCGCGGCAACCCCAGCAGAAAGTCCGCGTAGGGGTTGCCCGTGAAGAAGTTGAGGAACGAGTAGCTGCCGAACAGTCCGCTGGAAGTCGTCAAGTAACGGTTGACGAACCAGGAGACCATCTCCACGCCGAACTTCATGGAGTGCTTGCCGCGCACCCAGGTCAGGTTGTCGGCGAGCTGGGCGTGTCCGTCGTTGACCGGATTCAGCAGCGTTTGCGACACGCCGGTGTAGCCGGTGATGCTGATGTTGGGAACGCCTTTGATGCCGGTGCGGTCGGGCAGGCCGCGGATGCCGATGGCCTCCAGCAGCGGCTGGCCCTTCACGTCGGCGTCGGACTTCGACACCAGGATCACCAGGCCGGCACGCACTTCATTAAACAGGCTGGGCTTGATCGAATAGGTGTCCCCTATGGTCAAAAAGTTCACGTAGCGCCAGTTCTGTGAGGTTCCGACGGAGCTGGGCGGCAGGCTGGTGCGCGCGCCGGGGATCTGGTAATAGCCATGCTTGTTCTGATAGCGCAGGAAGGCGGAATGCCGGCCGGAGAAATTGTGGTCGATGCGGCCCTCGAAGATGCGATAGTCTTCCGGCCCGTTGAACGTCGCCCGGTAGTTGTTGACGGCCAGATCCGGCGGGCCGTAATTGGGAAGCGGGTACAGCAGTTGCTGGGCCTTGAGCGCCTGCGGGCTTTGATACTGCGGCAGGATGCGGTTGCTGGCGAACGGCTGCGCGTTGGCATAGGGGTTCCTCAACGCGGCGGCGCCCGTGAAGTCCCCTGCGCGCTGCGCCAGCGTCGGAACGGTGGCGGTCAGCGAGAAGGCGCGGCTGGCGCGCGTGCCGTCGAAGGTGAAAAAGAAAAACGTCTTGTCTTTCCGAACCGGCCCGCCGCCCGAGACGCCGTAGTTGTGAACGTTCTGGAACGGTTTGGCGACGTCGTAGGTCCTGCGGGCGTCGAGCGCGCTGTTGCGCGCGTACCAAAATATGTCCGCGTGGTAGTCGTTCGTGCCCGCACGGGTCACGGTGGTGATGGTGCCGAGGCGCCCGAATTCCGCCCGGTTGGTCAGTATGTTGGCCGTGAATTCCTGGATGGCTTCCATGGACGGCTGCGAGACCGGGTCGGGGCTGCCGAAGTTGCCGAAGTTGGTCTCGATGCCGTCCACCTCCAGCCTCATGCCGGTGGCGTTGGCGCCCGGCGTCAGCCACTTGGCGCCGTTCGCTACCTGCACCACGCCCGGAATGGTCAGCGGCATCAGGGTGAAGATCACGCCGGAGTCGCCCGCGCTGTTGGGCCGGTTGTCAATGCCGCGCACGTTGGTCGGCAGCTCGATGAGCTGCTTCCTGCCCAGCCGGGTGTTGATCGACGGCGTTTCAATCTGGATGACTTCCGATACCGACTCGCTCACGGTCACTGCCGAAGCCGCAGCCTGGAGAGCGAACTTCAGGTCCTGCCGGAGGGTGCGGTAGGCATCCACGGCGAAGGCTTTGATCTCGATGGGCTGGAAGCCGGCGGCCTGCGCAGTCACCTTATAGCTGCCCGGCAGCAGGTTGGGGAACAAATAGGCGCCGCGGGCGTTGGTTTGGGTCTCCCGTTCCACGCCGGTCTGCACGCTGGTGAGTTTCACCGACGCCTTGGGGATGGCCGCGCCGCTGGGGTCTGTTGCCAACCCCGTCACCGTACCCAGCGGCGACTGGGCCAGAGCACAGGAAACGAGCACAACGAGTGCGAGAAAATATCGGTACATGAACGCCGGGAACTCCTTTATACATCAGGCCGAGCGGCCAAGCCGTTCGAGTCGTGCGATCTCAGCCGCCTTCTCGCTTCTCATGGCGTGCCACAAGTCCCAGTCGAGCTGCAGACCTAGCCAGAAGTCCGCCGATATCCGCAGGACACGAGCCAATCGAAGCGCGGTATCGGGCGTCACCGCCCGCTTGCCCCGAATGATCTCGTTGAGGCGCGGGAACGATACACCCATCCGTACAGCGAACTCGGATTGAGTGATCTCGAGCGGCTTCAAGAACTCCTCGATGAGCATCTCTCCTGGATGAGTCGGAGGCCTGTTCTGCGGCAATCGCCGGCGAACGATGTCCCGCGACGGAACGCCCGGCCGCGTCAGTTCCTTCCGATTAGTGGTAGTCCGTGATTTCGACCTCGTAGGCATCTCCAGCCTCCCAGCGAAAACACACTCGATACCGCTCGTTGATCCGGATGCTGTGTTGCCCGCTCCTGTCGCCCTTCAACCGTTCAAGTCGGTTGCCGGGAGGAACCGCCAGATCACGCAAGTCACGCACCCGGTTGATCTGGTCGAGCTTTCTGCGCCCAGAGGCCCACAGCGCTCGTGGACAAGTACGACGGGCGGCGGATGTGTCGGACCCGTCGAAGATGTCCTCCGTCCCCCGATCTCGAAACGAGCGTATCACGCATCACATTATAACGGATAGGATGAATCCCGCCCTCCCTTGTTCTGTCCGCCCTTTTGGCACCGTCGCGTCGTCTAACGGCCTGCCCGTCAGCCGCGCGCCGTTCGTCTGGTTGAGCGCCTGATTAGGCCCCGCCTCCTACGGCGTCCATCGCGCCGGCACCGCAGCATCAATTCGCCGGTGGAGGTACGAGGCGAGAGTCAGAAGGTCGATCGCATCGAGTTCATCGATCGGCCAGTAGATCCTGGGTGCGTGGGCCGTCGGATTGCGGCAAGTCCCGAAGAACCCCTTAATCAGGTTGGTGAAGCCACGTTGTTCGGAGCGCTCTGCGTCACTCTGAAGCGAGTTTAACGCGAGGACCGGGCGGTTACCACCAAGCGCCGCGTCGACGAGCTCGGCCCCATCTGACACAAGGCCGGTTCGGCGCCGGATCTTCTCGGCCACGCTCTTTGTTGCTTCGAGAACGGCGTGGAAGTAATCATCTTGCAGGAGTTCGGCACGACAGAAAGCCAGCACGTCTGGATGCACTTTTCGGCCGAGCAGTTCCTGCCTGAGACGGCTCGCTCGCGCCTGTGCTTCAGAGACGGTCGAAGCCTTCGGGACAGGAGTCAGGACTCCGGCGTCAGTAACCTTGAGGCCCTCAAATGCAAGCAGACGGTTGACCTTCTCGATCAACTCGGCATGGGCCTCGGCCCTGCCGGAGAACCTGGCAGGATGAAGGACGGCCTGGACAAACGCAGCAACGTTATTCCCACAACCGTCTTGCCGCTGTCGGCCACTGAGGGCCAGAAGCAGACGCTCCCACCGGGGCCCACCACCATGCTCTTCGATTCCGCACTCACGCAGAAGTACGCCTAGCTCGCGGTGGCTGAGCGCATCCACGAGCATCCGAGCAATGTCCTCAAGGTACGATTCTCTGAAACTAGGCACCTTCATTCTTCGCACCTGACCAACGGTCCACTGTGATCGCCCGTGATGGCCTGAGGTGAGCCGTCACCTGCGGGCCGCCAAGCGGCCCGGGAGGTACAACGGTTTGTTAGGCCTGGTCTTCGGTCTGGCGCTTTG